>NZ_MNQY01000039.1:0-20715 GCF_001915675.1 Parabacteroides sp. merdae-related_45_40
CTCGAACTGGAACGCGACGGTGAAAATTTCGATATCGTAGTCCCTGAAATAGAAGATGCGGTTGAACAGTATATGGGCAGCATCCTTCCTCCGGACAATGTCTATGATCATGCTGTCGCTTTCAAGCCGCAGATCAAGGAGCAGGAATTTCTCTTGGAAAGCCAGAAGAAAATGCTGAAAGTGGCTCGGGCAGGTTATTATCCGAAACTGAATTTCGGCGCCAGCTACAGCAACGGCTATTACCATTATTCCGGTGATGGCGAATATACGAATCTTCCTTTTAGCGACCAGTTGAAGAATAACGGGCGTAAGACGATCGGGTTCAGCTTGAGTATCCCGCTGTTCAACCGCTTTCAGGTTCGTAACAGTGTCCGCTCCGCCCGTATCAATATCCGGAACCGGGAGTTGATGATGGAGAATACGAAGAAGGTGTTGTATAAAGAAATCCAGCAAGCCTACTACAATGCGACTGCTGCTCAGGAGAAATATACTGCATCCGACAAATCTGTCCTCGCTAGCAAGGAGGCTTTCTCTTATGCCGAAGACCGTTATGCCGCCGGTAAGAGTACGGTTTTTGAATACAGCGAAGCCAAAACGAAGTATGCCCAGAGCTTGTCCGAACAGGCTCAGGCCAAGTATGACTTCATTTTCCGCACCAAAATCTTGGACTTCTATAACGGCACACCAATAACACTATAACATATTTAGGTTAGACACATTTGTTTAAGAAAAAGAAGGTCTCTGTGATGGAAACCTTCTTTTTGTTCTTATATTTGTCCGAGAGATTATGATTTACAATTCAAGGACTATGAAAGTATAATCGTTTAATGGAGTGGATCTAATATTAATACCTAGAAAAACATATTATGAATGCAAGATTTGTGACATTAGTTTTGCTGCTATTCGTTTGGCTGGAGGGGGACAGCGTTTGGGCCCAATATCTTCCCAAACTTTATCAGGTTTTCTCTCCCGACAAAAAGTTGAAGATGGCTATTCAGCGACATAACGACGGTTTGCTGACCTACACTTTTGCAGCTAATAGAGAAATATTGATCAAAGAATCTCCGTTGGGTTTCAAATTGGAATCACAGGAGACGGTTCCTTCTTCCGGTTGGAAAATAGAGAAAGTATCCGACCGGAAAGTACGGGATGAATGGAAACCGCTCTGGGGTAAACGGGCTGTGGTTGAAGATCATTTTAATGAATTGGTGATCGATTTGGTGAATCCGGCCGGACAACTGGAGCGGATGCAGTTGGTTGTCCGTGGATATAATGACGGCTTTGCATTCTGTTATAAAATACCGGATGGAAAAGGACTGTGTGTAAATGTGCAGTCCGAATTGACGGCCTATAACTTTGCAGGAGATTATACGGCATGGTTCTATAATGGCGAAAATCATAATATAGGACCCGAAAAGTTGACGGAAACAGATGGAACCCGTTTGCCGGTGATGACCGTGAAGGCGGGTGATAAACATTATATGGCGATCCATGAAGCTTGCCTGGAAACAGGAGCACCTCTTGTTTTACAATCTAAAGGGGGGGAATCGCTCTTTTCGGTCGCTTCCAAGCCGACCAGTCTGTCGCCGGGATATACATCAGCCTGGCGTGTCGTTATGTATGGGGTGACGCCTGGCGTATTGACTGATTCCCATTTGTTGGAGTTGCTGAATCCAGACCCCGACCCTCGCTATGACTTTTCGTGGGTAAAACCGGGATTGGCTGTCTGGGACTGGCGTATCAACGGGGCGGTGTGGAATGGATTTACATATGGAATGTCTTATCCTTCCTGGGTACGAATGGTCGATTTCGCTGCCGAGCAGGGTTTCAAATACCTGGTGTTGGATGCCAATTGGTATGGACCGGAATTCGAATCGGATTCCGATCCGGTTAAAGGAGAAAAAGCGCAGGATGTGCAACGGCTGTTGAAATATGGAAAAGAGAAAGGTGTCGGAATCTGGCTTTATCTGAATGATGTCGGAGGTCGGAAATATCCGATAGAAAAGACCTTGAAACAGTATGGCGATTGGGGAGCAGCCGGGGTTAAATACGGTTTTATGAGCGGAACACAAGAAGAAAAGAACCGGTGGACGAAAAAGATCACGGAGCTTTGTGCTCAAAATCACTTGTTGGTCGATTTCCATGACGGTCCGGTTCATCCATACGGACAAATGCGTACTTGGCCGAACGCTGTGACACGCGAATATTGCCATGCCCAGTTGGACGGACATCATGTGTTCAAGCCTAAAACATTTGTAACGACCGTTTTCGTCAATATGGTTGCCGGTCCGATCGATATGAACAACGGAATGTTCGACCTTCGCCAAGGGCATACGACACGTGTGGACGAGAGTCAGCCGGTTCCTTCCACACTGGTTTCGGAAGCTGCCCGTACGTTGATTGCTTTTTCTGGCGTGACTATTTTGCCGGATATTCCAGAATACTACCGGAAGTACCCGGCTTTGTTGAACTTCCTGTCTGCCCAGAAGATGCCGTGGAAAGAGAGCCGTACCCTGGCCGGTGAAATCGGGGAGTATATCGTGATGATGCGTGAAACGGAGGATGCCTACTTAGTCGGTGCGGCCACGAATGAGTCCGGAAGGACGATAGATCTGCCTCTTTCTTTCTTGGAAAAAGGAAAATATACTGTTGAAGTCATCGAAGACGGCGACGATGCCCACTATCTGACAAACCGGGAAAGCTTGAAAGTTACGACTTGGCAACTGACAAACAATGATAAACTGGCATTGAAGTTGGCACCGGGCGGTGGTGCGTGTCTTGTTATTAAGAAAACTCCGTCCATGCGTGTTGGTGAGCAAGCGGCTTTTCCGCTTGTCAGCCCTTCCTGGAAAATTGGTCGAGAATAATTACTTCATACTTAACCTGAACGAACCTAATCAGATTGCGAACACTAGCTGGATCAAGCCCGGACAGGTAATTCGTGAAGTTACATTGACAACGGCTGGCAGTATGGCTAGTATTGATTTTGCCGCAGAAAACAATATAGCCTATGTGCTGTTTGATGCCGGTTGGTATGGGGCGGAAGAAGATGTGAAATCGGATGCGACCACCGTTACGGTTGATCCGGCCCGTTCGAAAGGACCGCTTGATTTGCCTAAAGTAATAGAATATGCCAATTCAAAAGGAGTTGGAATACTGGTTTATGTGAATAAAAAGGCACTGCATCAGCAACTGGATGAAATTCTGCCTTTATATAAGAAATGGGGGATCAAAGGTGTAAAATATGGTTTTGTGAATGTGGGCGACCAATACGCTACGGCATGGTTGCATCAGGCAGTACGCAAAGCCGCCAAATATGGATTGATGGTTGATATCCACGATGAGTATCGTTCGACAGGCTATTCGCGCACGTATCCGAATTTACTGACTCAGGAAAGTATCCGTGGCGACGAAGAAAGTCCGTCGCTGGACCAGGCCATCTATACATTATATAATCGCATGATCTGCGGAGCGGGTGACTATACCAATTGTTATTTTGCGGAAAGAGTCACGGAAAAGATGGGCGGACGTGCTGCCCAGTTAGCTAAATTAGTCGCTATTTACAGTCCCTGGCAGTTTGTCTATTGGTATGACCGTCCCGAAAAATCACCGAGACGCGCCGGTGGTGCAGGCTCTGCCGAGTCTGTGATCAAAACAGATGCTGCAACCCGTTTCTATAATTCTATTCCGACCGTATGGGACGAAACTCGCTTCCTGGAGGGAGAAATGGGAAAATATGCTGTGGTCGCCCGCTGTTCGGGTTCCGATTGGTATGTAAGCATGTTGAATGCCGGAGACAAAAAACAAATCTCCTTACCCATTGATTTTCTGAAAAACAGAAAGGGCTATACCGCCACACTCTATTACCAGGCTTCCGAGGAGAAAAAGGATGTCGTCGATGCCAAGAAAATCAGGTTGGAGAACCGCAATGAGGTTATCATTGATTTGGTCGGGAATAGCGGATGTGTGCTGCATTTTTCGATTCTTAATTTCCAATAGATTTATTTCAAATCACGTGGTAAGCCGGAGGGAATGTTCCTTCTCCGGCTTTCTTTTTATTTATCTGTTATCGGCTTCTTTTTTCCGATAAGAGGAAGGAGATATTCCCATAACTTTGGTAAAGACACGGGAGAAATAGGCCTGCTCCTCGAATCCGAGCCGCATCGCAATTTCGTTCAGTTTCATATCCGTAAGTTCGATATACTGACAGGCTTTCTGTATTTTTAGGCGTGTAAAGTAATTGATGGGGGAAGTACCCGTTTCTTTCTGGAATAAGGTGGAAAAGTGAGATTCCGAATATTTGAAATATTCCGCTAAATCTTTTAAGGTCAGATTGGTTTCCACGTGTTCTTGTAAGTAATAGATAACTCGCATCGAGAATGAATTTTCTTTGTGGGTCGGAAGATCGATATGGCGGAACTGTTCCTGAAAAATGAAAGTTGAGAGAAACGTATATAAGCACATGGATGAATAAGCCAGATATTCTTTTATGTAACCTCTGGCAAAACTACTGTATATCTCTTCGAATAGACGGATGCGGACGAGTTGCCGTACATGTTCGTCTGCTAATATTTCTTGAGGAGCGGGGTTGGGAGAAAGGAATGATTCGGTTAGCTTACCACAGAAATGAATCCAATAGATTGTCCAAGGATCATGGCTGTCCGCCTCAAATGAATAAGGGACATGGGGAGGTACGATGATATACTGATTTTTCTGTACGGTACTTCTCCCGCCGGGCCTTTTACCTATATGGAGAACAGTCCGGTTTCTTATAAACCGACCGGTTTTATCGGAGGGGCGGGACATGGTTGTATCTTTACGGCCGGTAGTGAGAACTATTGGAAAGCCGCGACCAATTCAATTTCCGTCCGGCATATGTTTGAACGCAGGGTCTCTTTCTATCCGTCCGGCTTTGATAAAGACGGCTATTTGTTTACGAACACCTATTTAGGAGATTACCCGATGTTCCTGCCCGGAGGAAAGGAACAGATCGCCGGTGAATATCAACCCGGGTGGATGTTGCTTTCGTATGGAAAAAAAGTGAGCGTATCTTCTTCGCTGGAAGGTTATCCGGCAGAAAATATAGTGGATGAGGACGCCCGTACAGCTTGGGTCGCCCAATCGAACCGTGACATGGAGTGGGCACAAGTAGATTTGCAACGGCTTTCGTCTATCCATGCTATTCAGGTGAATTTCGATGAATACGGGGCTAATCAAAAAGGTGCTGTCTCCGGAGTTTACCAGAGCTATCTGATTTACGCTTCGGTAAATGGCGAAGATTGGTCTTTGGTGGTGGACTATGGTACAAAGAAAACAGACACTCCTCATGATTATATCGAATTTGAAGAACCGTTCAAAGCCCGGTATATCAAGTTGCAAAACAAGGAGTATATGGTGTCGGAAAATTTTTCCGTACGCGATTTGAGAATTTTTGGAAAAGGTCAGGGGAGTACTCCGCGTGCCGTAAATGATTTCACGGTGGAAAGGGATGAGGCCGATCCGTGCAAGGCGCGTCTTTGTTGGGAGGCTGTTCCGGATGCTCAGGGGTATATTGTCCGCTACGGAATAGCCGGAGACAAGTTGTATAATAATTTCCAGGTGATGGGAGAAAATACATTGGAAATCGGAAGTCTGAATAAAGGGGTTGCTTATTACTTTACGATAGATGCCTATAATGAGAACGGTATTACCCGGACTTCCCGGATAAAAGTTTGCCGTTAATCAACAGACTTCTTTTTACCTCTTCAGCTTTCCCACAAACATCAGGTTATTGTCGTTCTCATGGAGCGTAGTGGCCAATTCTTTCAGTTGGGCTTTCGCTTCGGGAGGACATTTGCCGGAGGCGAGATGGGCTTCGATCATTTCCTGAAGTGCAGCCGGTTCGACATTGAAAATGAATCTGCCCTTGTTGAAGTGGTTGTTCGGATTGGGAATCGGGAGATTCCCGTAGAAGTCGTTGACCAGGTGATATTGGGAAGATGACATTTTCATCTTATCTACCAGTATGTCTCCTCCGGGTGTGAACCGGCCTTTATCCCAAGTGTAGTAGTGGATGAGGATATGGTTGGGCAGTTCCGTGTAGATATGGATAGGTTTTTGAGCAAAACCGGGGAAGTTCATCGTGAAACGGGGGATCAGCTTGTTTGCTTCCGTATCGTATGTGAAAGTCGTGTCGATGCCGGTATAAAAGAAGTCGAATGTCCCGGTATTCCGGTAGGAAAATATCTCATTGTCGAAATTTCCTGCCAACATATAGTCGAGTGCCGGTATTTGTGATAGGATGTTCCCGTTCGTGTCCATCCGGAAAGCGATCGGCGTCCCTTCTTCAAAAGGCATGTGCACGACCGAGAGCGTACCGTCGGCATTGACCTCGATTTTCGGTTTGTTGATTTGTCCGGGAAGATTGATATCTTTTATCCATTTCCCGTCAAGGCCGTACATCATGATTTTCTTCCCATAAAAGAGAGAGAGGAATATATGGCCGCCTCGTTCGTCGATACTCCCGTCGTAGATAGTCACCGGATACTCGCCCGGTCCGTTTCCCATTGCACCTATGTTGCAGAGGAATTTTCCGTCCTTGTCGTATAGCTTGACCACGTTGGATTGCTGTCGTACGCAAATGTAGTTATCGCTCACCTCGATCCACCAGGCCTTGAACAGGGCCTCGTCGGAGGTTTCAAAACGCACGATCCGGCAATCTTCGACCAGTTCGCTAAGTGGGATATCAATCGTATCGCCTGCCGCTTTCAGGTCGCAGATGTAAAGCGGGCCGTCCGGGTTTTCGATTATCCTGACACTGCCGTCGTCAGTTACCAACGATTTCGGAACGGAGGAATTACAACTTGCAAGGCTTGCCAGAAGGAAAACGATAGCGGGAAGGAATGCTTTTGTTTTCATATTCACGTAGATTTAAGTGATTATAAAAACAAAAGTATGAATAATTCGTAGATACGAACTATTCATACTTATATAATAATTAAATGATTAATGTAAATTAACGGATGAACAACAGTTCCCTATATTTCGGCAGCGGCCACATCTGGTTATCGACCATCAGCTCCAGGTCGTCGATGTGGCTACGGATTTCGTCCAGATAGGGAGCGACGGTATCATGGTAAGCGATTGCTTTGGTACGCAAATCCGTGATACGGTTTGCTTTTTTGCGGGCTTCCACCATTTCGTCCACCATGCGAGTGACGGAACAGATATGTCCGGCAATCTTGCGAACCAGGCGTCGGGGCTCTTCCGACATATCGTCATATTCCGGATATCCGCCGAAAGTCTCTTTCAGTTTGGCGATGTTGTCCAATAGCAATGACTGGTAGCGGACGGCAACCGGGATGATATGGTTGAGCGATAGGTCGCCAAGGACACGAGCTTCGATCTGTACCTTTTTGATATAGATTTCCCATTTCACTTCGTTGCGGGCTTCCAATTCCTTTTCGCTCAGTACACCCGTTTCCTTGAACATCCGGATAACTTCCGGTTTCAGGTAAGCATCGTATTGTAATGGAACGCTGTTTTCGCAATCCAGGCCGCGGCGGGCAGCTTCTTCCTTCCATTCGTCGCCGTAGCCGTTCCCGTCGAAACGGATCGGTTTGGATTCCTTGATATAGGCTTTCAGCACTTCGAAGATGGCGGCCTCCTTGCTCTTACCTTCGGCACGCAAGGCTTCGACATCCTGTTTGAACTGGCGGAGCTGGTAGGCTACGGCAGAGTTCAGTGCCAACATCGCTGAACCGCAGTTGGCCGACGATCCCAATGCACGGAATTCGAAACGGTTTCCGGTGAAAGCAAAAGGAGAGGTGCGGTTACGGTCCGTATTGTCTAACAGCAGTTCAGGGATCTGTCCGAAGCCGAGATGCAGGCGTTTCTTGTCGTCCACCTCGATAGCGTCTTCGATGGAACAGTTCTCGAACTTGTCCAGAATTTCGGTGATCTGTGTTCCTAAGAAGGATGAGATGATGGCGGGAGGCGCTTCGTTGGCGCCCAGGCGGTGCGCGTTGGTAGCCGAAGCGATACTGGCTTTCAGCAAGGCGTTGTATTTATAAACGGCCATCAGCGAGTTGACCACGAATGTAATGAAACGCAGGTTGTCTTCCCGGTCCTTTCCCGGAGAGAAGAGGTTGATGCCCGTATCGGTTCCCATCGACCAGTTGCAGTGCTTACCCGAACCGTTCACACCCATAAAAGGCTTTTCGTGGAGCAGCACGCGGAAGTTGTGGCGGCGGGAAACACGTTTCATCACTGACATCAACAACTGGTTATGGTCGTTGGCGAGGTTGCATTCCTCGTAAATAGGCGCTAGCTCGAACTGGTTCGGGGCAACCTCGTTATGGCGTGTCTTGACCGGGATGCCCAACTTGTAGCATTCTGTTTCCAGGTCTTTCATAAACTCCTGTACACGGGAGGGAATGGCTCCGAAATAGTGGTCGTCCAATTGCTGGTTCTTCGCGCTTTCGTGTCCTAAGAGAGTACGTTCCGTCAGCGACAGGTCGGGACGGGCGGAATAGAGGTCTTCGTCTACCAGGAAATACTCCTGTTCCCAACCTAAATAGGTGATGACTTTATTGACGTCTTCGTTGAAATAATGGCAGACATCTTTGGCAGCCTTGTTCAAGGCTTCGATGGAGCGGATCAGCGGGGTCTTGTAGTCCAGCGCTTCACCGGTATAGGCGATGAATACGGTCGGGATACACAAGGTGTCGTCTACGATAAACGCAGGTGAGGAGGGGTCCCAGGCCGAATAGCCGCGGGCTTCGAACGTGTTGCGCAATCCGCCGTTGGGGAAGCTGGATGCGTCCGGCTCCTGTTGTGCGAGCAGCTTGCCGCTGAATTCTTCGATCATGCCGCCGCCGCCGTCATGTTCGACGAATGCGTCGTGCTTTTCGGCTGTCCCGTCGGTAAGAGGCTGGAACCAGTGTGTGTAATGTGTGACTCCTTTTTCCAGTGCCCACATACGCATGCCGGCAGCCACATGATTGGCTATTTCGCGGTCGATAGGGGTTCCGTTGTCGATGGCATGGGTCAGGGCTTTGTAGGTTTCCTTGGAGAGATACTTTTGCATTGCCTTCCGGTTGAAGACGTTCTCACCATAATATTCGGATACTTTCTGATTGGGAGTAATGGCTTCCACTGCCTTTCGGTTGGATGCTTTCTCCACTGCATTGAAGCGTGAGATTGACATACAGATTGTTTTTATGTTATACCGGCTGCAAAGATACATGCAATTCTCCATGAATGCTTTCATCCGGTAGTTAAAAATAGATGAGTAGGAAACGATTTGTCCCGGCGCATCCCGTTCGGCAATGCACCAGCTTCTCTAAAGCTATGCATTAGGTTGCGTAACCCATAGCTTTAGCCTTCATAAAGCATAGCTTTACGGTAGCCTTTTTGGGGTGTCTGTCCTTTCGAATGAGGGCGTAAATGAAGATTCAAACATTTCATCGCGTGGGATAAATAAAAAAGGTGTATTAAGAAATGCTATTATTGATTATCAGTGATTTATGGTGATAGGTGATAGGTAAACCCCCGTTTCTGTAAAAGTTTAGGAAAAATGAATTAAAAAACGCCGCCTTTAAGGTGACGTTTTTTAATTCAAACTCAGAAAAGTTTTACAAAAAGGCCTTTTCACCTATCACCTATCACCCGATCAGAACAAACTCCAGGCTACTGTCAATCCTGCCATGACGATCGCTACCATGCTCATCAGCTTGATCAGGATGTTGAGGCTGGGACCGGAGGTGTCTTTGAACGGGTCGCCGACCGTATCGCCTACGACTGTCGCCTTATGGGCTTCGCTGCCCTTGCCGCCGTGGTTTCCTTCTTCGATATGTTTCTTGGCGTTGTCCCAGGCGCCTCCCGAATTGGCCATGAAGATCGCCAGTACGAACCCGGTGCTCAGGCCGCCGATCAGCAGTCCGACCACTCCTGTCACTCCGAATATCAGACCGGTGAGGATCGGTGCGATGATGGCTAACAGGGAAGGGGTCACCATCTCATGCTGCGCCCCTTTTGTCGAGATGGCCACGCAACGGGCGTAATCGGGTTCGGCTTTTCCTGTTAGTATTCCGGGGATTTCACGGAACTGGCGGCGTACTTCCTCCACCATGTGTCCGGCTGCCCGTCCGACTGCATTCATTGTCAACCCGCAGAACATGAAAGCCATCATGGAGCCGAGGAACATCCCCGCCAACACCTTCGGGTTCATAAGTGTGACATCATAATAGATCATAAAGTCGGAGAAAGAGGCTTTTGATACCTCGATGGCTTTGCCGTCGGAAAATGTCAGGACTGTTTCGCCCAACCGGAGCAAGCCTATTTTAATCTCTTCCACATAAGAGGCCAGCAATGCCAGGCCCGTCAAGGCTGCCGAGCCGATCGCAAACCCTTTGCCTGTTGCGGCGGTCGTGTTGCCTAAGGAGTCGAGCGCATCCGTACGTTTGCGTACTTCTTTGCCCAAGCCGGACATTTCCGCATTGCCGCCGGCATTGTCGGCAATAGGCCCGTAAGCGTCCGTAGCCAAAGTGATCCCTAATGTCGAGAGCATCCCGACGGCGGCGATGCCGATGCCGTACAACCCCATCCCTACATTGTTGAAATCGAAGCCGGAAGCAAAAAGGAACGAACAGATGATCCCGGCTACTACGGCTAGTACCGGAATGGCGGTCGATAGCATGCCCAGCCCCAAGCCGGAGATAATCACCGTTGCCGGTCCGGTCAGTCCGGCCTCTGAAACCCGCTGGGTGGGCTTATAAGACTGGGAGGTGTAGTATTCCGTCGATTGGCCGATCACGATCCCTACCAACAATCCGATTATAACCGAACAACTGATCCAGAACCAATTGTCCAACTCTAACAAATAAAGAATGCCGAAAGTGGAGAGGGCGATCAACACGGAACTTAGGTTTGTCCCTATGGCAAGCGCTTTCAGCAGCTCACGTATAGTCGCATTTTCCTTCGTACGGACGGCGAAGATGCCGATGATCGACAATACGATCCCGACCGCGGCGATCAGCATCGGCGCCACGACCGCCTTGTATTGCATCTCTACGTCGCCGGACGCCACGAATGCGGCAGCACCCAATGCGGAGGTTGCCAGAATGGAACCGCAATATGATTCGTACAAATCCGCCCCCATGCCGGCCACATCTCCGACGTTGTCTCCCACATTGTCGGCAATGGTTGCCGGGTTGCGCGGGTCGTCTTCGGGGATGCCGGCTTCGACTTTGCCGACCAGGTCGGCTCCGACATCGGCTGCTTTTGTGTAGATACCACCGCCGACACGGGCGAAGAGTGCCTGTGTGGAAGCTCCCATACCGAAGGTCAGCATGGTGGTGGTGATGATGGTCAGTTTATGTGTGGCATCCATCGTTTCTGCCGGAATGCAGATATTCAATAATATGTACCAGAACGAAATGTCCAGCAAGCCGAGGCCGACGACAACCAGCCCCATTACGGCACCGCTCCTGAAAGCAACCTGCAAGCCGCTATTCAAAGACGACCGGGCGGCATTGGCGGTACGGGCGGATGCGTAAGTAGCCGTCTTCATTCCTAAGAAACCGGCAAGGCCAGAGAAGAAACCGCCGGTCAGGAAAGCGATCGGAACCCATTCGTTTTGTACTCCGAATCCATACGCCATGATGGAGAACAAAACCACCAGGGCGAGAAACACCGAAGCGACAACCTTGTATTGTTGTTTCAGGTATGACATAGCCCCTTTGCGTACGTGCCGGGCTATTTTTGCCATTAACTCCGTCCCTTCACTCTCTTTCATCATCTGCCTGAAGAAGAACCAAGCAAATACCAGTGCCAGGATGGAGGCTACCGGTATGATCCAAAAAATAGGTGTAATCATAGCAATGAGATTTAAAATTAATACGAATTTAATCGTTTTGACACTTAGCGTCTTACGATCCTTTATTGTTCATCTGTAAATATAACAAAAATAAAGAAGTAGAGAAACTTTTTCGTAAATAATAATGTTTCATTCTAAAAAAAACAGCATATTTGTCACAGAATAAGAATGAAAACGCAAATGACGGAAGAAACGAACCATAAGACCTGTAAATTAGGCTTGGCTCTGAGCGGAGGAGGAGCGAAAGGTTTCGCTCATATCGGAGTTTTTAGATTACTGGAAGAATGCGGTCTGAAGCCGGATATCATCGTTGGTACGAGTGTCGGTTCGTTGATGGGTGCTTTGTTTGCCGATGGCTATACGTCCGACGAAATTAAAGAACTCTTTACCGGACGTGAGTTTTCCGAATTCGCCCAGTTGCAAATCCCGAAATCGGGATTGTTCGACAGCAAGCGGTTCCGTTATTTCCTTCGTCGTCATTTGAGGGCTAAAACGTTTGAAGAGCTGAAAACTCCTTTGGTTGTCGTGGCGACCGATCTTGACAATGGCGAGAGCCATGAGTTTCGTAGCGGCCCCATCGTAGAGGCGGTGACCGCTTCCTGTAGTATTCCGATTATCTTTAGCCCGGTCGTGATAAACGGAGTGCATTATGTTGATGGAGGTCTTTTCCATAATTTCCCGGTTTCGATCATCCGTGAAGAGTGTGAGCGTATCATCGGTGTGAATGTCAGTCCCCTTGTCCCGCAAAAGTACAAGCAGACGATTTTCCATATCGCGGAACGTTCCTACCACTATATGTTCCGGGCGAACACGTTGGAGGACCGCGAGATGTGCGATGTCCTGATCGAGGCGGAGGAGTTCGGTATGTATAAGACATTCGATCTGGAAAATGTGGATGAGATCGCGGGTATCGGATATGCTGCGGCGATCCGGGCATTCGAGGTCGTGATAAAAGAAAATAAATATGAAACCTTGGTGAACGCTATTATGGCAAGAAGAAACAACGCCTTGATGCCATAGTTTTTTCCGGAAGTTCCGGTGTTCACCCCAAATATTAACTAAGTTGGCAAATAACGCGATGAAACAGGCAAATAAGATGGTAATATATCAGGTCTTTCCACGTTGGTTTGGAAATATGAAATCATCCCTGGTGAAGAATGGAAGTAAAGTTGAAAACGGAGTAGGAAAGTTTTCGGACTTTACGCCGGTTGCTTTGTCCAAGATTAAGGAGTTGGGAACCACCCATATCTGGTATACCGGAGTGATCGAACATGCAACGAATACTGATTATACGGCTTACCAGATACGAAGAGACCATGCGGCAGTCGTAAAGGGGAATGCCGGCTCGCCTTATGCGATCAAAGATTATTATGATATAGACCCGGACCTGGCCGATAATGTGCCTGACCGTATGAAAGAATTCGAATCGCTGGTCAGAAGGACGCATGAAGCCGGAATGAAAGTAATCATCGATTTCGTACCTAATCATGTGGCCCGCCAGTATTATTCGGATGCCAAGATGGCATATGTGGAAGACTTGGGGCAAAAAGACAATACTTCGAAAGCTTTCGATCCTAATAATAATTTCTATTATATACCGGGGCAGACTTTGTGTCTGCAATTCGGTGCTCAGCAGGAAGATTTTGAATATAGTGAATTTCCGGCGAAAGTCACGGGGAATGATTGCTTCAGTACCTGTCCCGGACAAAACGACTGGTATGAGACGGTCAAGTTGAATTATGGTGTTGATTATGTGAACGGCCGTACCCTGCATTTTGATCCGGTTCCCAATACATGGGCGAAGATGCTGGATATCCTGCTTTTCTGGGCGGAAAAAGGGATAGACGGTTTCCGGTGCGATATGGCGGAAATGGTTCCGGTTGAATTCTGGAACTGGGTGATCCCGAAGGTGAAACAGGCTTATGATGTTTGTTTTATTGCCGAAGTTTATAATCCGGCAGAATATCGCAATTATATCTGGAACGGACATTTTGATTATTTGTATGATAAGGTCGGACTGTACGATACGGTACGGGCGGTCATGTGTAACCAGGCTCCGGCAAGCAATATCTCCGGATGCTGGCAGTCACTCGAAGGCATCCAGCATAATATGTTGAACTTCCTTGAAAACCATGACGAGCAGCGTATCGCTTCTTACTTCTTTGCCGGTGATCCGCGTCCGGGAATTCCGGGGATGATCGTGTCGGCTATGATGAATACCAATCCGGTGATGATCTACAGCGGACAGGAGTTAGGAGAGTCGGGAATGGACGATGAAGGGTTCAGCGGACGTGATGGGCGCACGACGATTTTTGATTACTGGAGTCTTGCCAGCTTGCGTAACTGGATAAACGAGGGAGCTTTCGATGGCGGCAAACTGACTGCCGAACAACGGCAGTTGCGCGAGGTGTACGCAAAGATCTTGAATATATCAAAGTCCGAACGGGTTATCACGGAAGGAGTTTTCTATGATTTGATGTATGCAAACCTGAGCAATCCGTATTTTAATTCACACCGTCAATTCGTGTTCATGCGTAAATATCAGAATGAAGTGTTGTTGGTGGTGGTCAACTTTGACAAGGCAGAGCAGACGGTACGCATCCAAATTCCTGACGAGGCATTCAAGGCACTTGATTTCGGGGACAACAAAGCTGCCGTACAGACCGATCTGATGACTGGAGAGAACTGTATCAGCACATTGACGGCTGCTTGGCCCTATCAGGTCGTTATACCTGCTTATTCCGGTCGTTTACTGAAGTTTACATATTGATTTATGATTTATGGTTTGTGATTTATGATCTGCTCTGACCGATGTGTTTGGTAATAAATCATAAATCATAAATCATAAATCATAATTGTTTTGTACCTTTGCACTCACAATTCAAATCTATTTACTTAAGATAAATATTCGGAATAATGAGTGCACAAACTCCTTTCTTGGTGTTTTCGGGAACTAACTCCCGGTATCTTGCAGAGAAAATTTGCAATAGTCTTGGTTGTCCGCTGGGACAGATGAACATTCAACACTTTGCCGATGGTGAATTTGCCGTCTCTTATGAAGAGTCGATTCGCGGTCGCGATGTATTCCTGGTACAATCAACGTTTCCTAACTCTGATAATCTGATGGAGCTTCTCCTGATGATCGATGCTGCCAAGCGTGCTTCAGCACACTCTGTAATCGCAGTTATTCCTTATTTCGGTTGGGCACGTCAGGATAGAAAAGATAAACCGCGTGTTTCTATCGGGGCCAAACTGATCGCAGACATGCTGAGTACTGCCGGTATCGACCGCTTGATTACGATGGACCTGCATGCCGATCAGATTCAGGGATTCTTTAATGTTCCGGTCGACCACTTGTATGCATCTTCCATTTTCCTGGATTACATTAAAACATCATTGCCTCTGGATAACCTGTGTATCGCTACACCGGATGTTGGAGGAACTAAACGTGCCAGCAGTTATTCCAAATACCTGGGTTTGCCGATGGTTATTTGCCACAAGTCACGTCTGCGTGCCAATGAAGTGGCCGAAATGCGTATCATCGGTGATGTGAAAGGTTTGGATGTACTTTTGATCGACGATATGGTGGATACGGCCGGTACTATTACGAAGGCTGCCAACCTGATGCTCGAAAACGGTGCTAAATCCGTGCGTGCCATCGCCAGTCATGCCGTTATGTCCGACCCGGCTTCCACACGTGTAGACCAGTCTGCTTTGACTGAAATGATCTTTACGGATTCTATCCCTTATGCAAAGAAATGCGAAAAGGTGAAAGTGCTGTCTGTTGCCGATATGTTTGCCGAAGCCATCCGTCGTGTTTGTAGTGGTGAATCTATCAGTTCTCTGTATACTATTTAATTAATGCATATATCAAGGAAAGGCTGCAATCCTGCGGGATGAGCAGCCTTTTTATTTCCATATAATTCTTAACTTTGTCTGCATGAAAAAGAGCGAGAACCTTCTCGCTTGATATGATTAAGATGAATTATTGGTTTAATCTATAGGTCAGAATGGATCACATGCGTACCGGTATCGGTAAAAAGGAGTATAAGTTCTGTTTCGTTTTGGCTCCAGACTAATAATCGGTCTGATTGTATAATGGCACTCCCATAGACCGTCATACTTATGTTTTTACCGTTTCTTTTTTACTTGTTGCCTCCATCTTTACTTAATTTGAATATTACGGCCAAAAATAATAATTAGCGATTTGCCTATTTCTCTTCATCAATAATCATGCCACTGCCGAGGCAAAGACGATGGTCTTTGTCGTAGACTACTCCGTACTGTCCGGGGGCGATTCCTTGGATTTTGTTGTCGGATTCGATGCGGTATAAGTCTCCGATGCGACGGATACGGCCGTGTGTGAAGTCCGGCGTGTGGCGGATCTTGAAAGTGATCTCTTTCTCGTCCTCAAATTCTCCCCATGGGTCTTCGGTGATGAAGTCGAAGCCGTGCATGTTGATAATCTTGCCGTACTGTGTTTCCGGATCATAACCGTTGGAAACATAGATAATGTTCCGCTTGATGTCCTTTTTGATAACGAACCACGGTCCTCCGCTTAAGCCTAAACCCTTACGCTGTCCGATGGTGTGGAACCAGTAGCCGTTGTGTTTGCCTAACACCTTGCCTGTTTCCAGTTCGACGATCTTTCCGGTTCGTTTGCCCAGGTAGCGTTCGATGAAATCATTATAGTTGATCTTGCCTAAGAAGCAGATTCCCTGGCTGTCTTTCCGTTTGGCACTCGGCAGTTTTTGTTGTTCGGCTATAGCTCGGACTTCGCTTTTCATGAGATGTCCGATCGGGAACATTAATTTCTGTATTTGCAAACGGGTGATTTGGCCAAGGAAGTCGGTCTGATCTTTTACCGGATCCTTGGCGGTGGAAAGCCATACTTTACCGTCTATTTCGGTTGTCGTGGCGTAATGGCCGGTTGCTATTTTATCGAAATCCTTTCCCCATTTCTCTTCAAAGCAGCCGAATTTGATATATTTATTGCACATCATATCCGGGTTGGGAGTGAGTCCGCGTTTTACGGAATCGATGGTATAGCTCACGACACGATCCCAATATTCGTCATGCAAAGAGACGATTTCAAACCGGCAACCGTACTTCTTGGCGATATAAGAGGTGATTTCAATATCTTCTTCGGCAGGGCAGTCTATATATCCGTCTTTATCTTCCATGCCGATACGGATATAGAAAATGGTAGGATCGTATCCTGCCTCTTTCAACTGGTGGACGACTACGGAGCTATCTACTCCTCCCGAAACTAATGCTGCGATTTCCATATTTTTACAGTGAATAAGAATTGTACAAAGGTACGGTAAATTTTTCAATTAAAACAGGAGAGATACTTTGGGTGCATCGATTACCGATAAGATACATGTCGGAACGACGAAAAATTATTGGCAGTATCTTTCGGAAATGTTGGGTTTGGAACTGCTCGATTACGGTATTATATCTAGCCGGACGAATCTTATTCTAACTGAAGGGATAGTAGTGACGATTTGATAGAATTGAAAGAGCGATTCCTGTTGGGATACTTTTAACCTGCAAAACATTTTTCATCTCATCGGAATTGCTTATTTTCGCATCCATAATAGTTCTCTTTTATGAATGTAGACATAACAGATTTAAAGACGGTCCGTTTGAGTCAGGACGGGAGTGCTGTGATTATCTTGGACCAGACCCGCTTACCAGGATCTGAAGTATATGTTTCCCTCTCTTCAGCAGAAGAAGTTTGGGAGGCTATATACAAGTTAAAGGTACGCGGAGCACCGGCTATCGGGATAGCTGCTGCCTATGGTATTTATGTTTGCAGTCGGCTGATTGTGGCAAACACTTATGACAGTTTTTACAGTGAGTTCCTTCGGATGAAGGATTATCTGGCATCTTCTCGCCCTACTGCGGTCAACTTGGTTGCGGCTTTGGACCGGATGGAAAAAGTTGTGGTCGCCCATTCTGTGAATCCTGTTTGGTCGCCCATTCTGTGAATCCTGTTGCTGCTTGCCGTAAGATAGGAGAGAACTGCCTGTCCTTGTTGCGCCCGGGAATGGGAATCCTGACACATTGCAATGCCGGTCATTTGGCGGTATCGGAATATGGAACGGCTCTCGCTCCGGTTTATTTAGGAGAAGAACGTGGATATGGCTTTAAGGTGTTTGCCGATGAAACGCGTCCGCTGTTGCAGGGTGCACGCCTGACGGCCTACGAATTGCAGAAGGTGGGTGTGGATGTTACCTTGATTTGTGATAATATGGCGTCGGCCGTCATGCGGAAAGGCTGGGTACAGGCTGTCGTGGTCGGTTGCGACCGGGTCGCGGCAAATGGCGATACGGCTAATAAGATCGGGACTTCGGGAGTGGCGATCCTGGCTCGTTATTACGGTATTCCTTTTTATGTGTTAGGTCCGACATCCACTATTGATTTGAATTGTCCGGATGGGGATTCGATCGTGATAGAAGAACGGAATCCCAAGGAAATTACGGATATGTGGTATGCTTCGCGGATGGCTCCTGAAGGGGTGAAAGCTTATAATCCGGCTTTTGATGTAACTCCTCACGACTTGATAACTGCGATTATAACCGAAAAAGGTATTGCTTATCCTCCTTTCCGTCTGGAGGATTTCTGAAAAATATTTACGGAAAGTTTTGCTAATCCCGAAACAATCAGTAATTTTGCTGCCCAATTTGTGGATATAGTAATTAAACAATATAATAAATTAAATTATGATCGTAGTTCCATTAAAAGAAGGCGAAAACATTGAAAAAGCGCTGAAGAAATTCAAAAGAAAGTTCGAAAAAACAGGTGTAGTAAAAGAATTGAGAAACCGTCAGGCTTTCGAAAAACCCTCTGTAGCAAAGAGAAAACAAACTATGCGTGCTGTTTACGTTCAGCAATTACAGCAGGTAGAAGAATAAAAATACAAAATCTATCTGCCAGGCTTGTTTTATTGGATTCTTATTCTTATTTTCGTTGCATAAAAGTTGATGCAACGTGAATGTGCTGATTGATTCATTTTTAGATTATCTTCGGTATGAGCGGAATTATTCCGAATATACGATTAATGCTTATTTCAAAGATTTACAGCAGTTTGAAGATTTTGTAAAAGAGAAGAAGGAAGGCATATTTGTGCCGGAGGAAGTTGATACGGATATTGTACGGAATTGGATTATATCTTTGTTGGATAATAAGATTTCGCCCGTATCTGTCAACCGGAAATTGAGTTCTTTGAAATCTTTTTTTAAATTCCTTATGAAGCAGGGATTCGTTTCTGTAAACCCGTTACGGTTTGTGACCGGTCCGAAAACAAAGAAGCCGTTACCTACTTTTGTAAAAGAAAAGGATATGGAAGAGTTGTTGGATGGAGACGGGTTTGATGAGGATTTTGAAGGGGTGAGGGATCGTCTGGTACTTGAAATGCTGTATGATACCGGGGTGAGACGTTCGGAGCTGGTCGGTTTACAAGATACCGATATAGACTACGATGCTATGCTGATCAGGGTGACAGGTAAGCGTAACAAGCAGCGGCTGATTCCTTTTGCAGAAAGATTAAAAAACTTGATGCTTGCATACACTGAAGTCCGAAATCGTGAAGTTGACGCAGGATGCGGATGGTTCTTTGTCCGGAAGAATGGAGAACAATTGTCTACGGGTATTCTTTATACGATAGTAAAAAAGAGGCTTTCGGACATTCCGACATTGGCAAAATGTAGTCCCCACGTATTAAGACATTCGTTTGCAACAAGTATGTTGAATAATGGAGCGGAGTTGAACGCCGTGAAAGAGTTACTCGGTCATAGCAGTCTGGCTTCTACCAGTATTTACACACATACAACCTTTGAGGAATTAAAAAAAGTGTATCATGCTCATCCAAGAGCACAAAAAGAAGGAGGTTTATTATGAACATTAGAATTCAAGCAATCCATTTTGATGCAACTGATCAATTAGAAGCGTTTATTCAGAAGAAAGTGGCTAAGTTGGAACAGTATTTCGACGGCATTATATCGGCAGAAGTTAGTTTAAAGGTTGTAAAACCAGAATCTGCAAAGAATAAAGAAGCTGCTATTCGGTTGATTATTAAAAATGGAGATTGTTTTGCCGAAAAGGTAAATGATACCTTTGAAGAATCAATTGACGAATGCGTAGAAGCATTGGAGAAACAGTTAGTTAAATTCAAGGAAAAAATCAGAGCCAAATAAAAAAAACGGTAGATAAATTTGGTATATAAGAAATAATGCCTAAATTTGCAGCCGTTTCGCCTTGGTGACGAAACGGCTGCTTTTTGAAGCAGATATGCCTCTTTAGCTCAGTTGGCCAGAGCACGTGATTTGTAATCTCGGGGTCGTTGGTTCGAATCCGACAAGAGGCTCAAAATAGTTGATAGTGGAAAGTTGACAGTTGACAGTTTATGTCACTTTCCAGTTTTATCTGTCAACTATCAATTTTCAACTGTCAACTTATTGGGCAGTTACCAGAGTGGCCAAATGGGGCTGACTGTAACTCAGCTGTCTTTCGACTTCGGTGGTTCGAATCCATCACTGCCCACAAAATAAAACAATTTATAAAAGAATTGGTTTATTTGAAATTGCGGAAGTAGCTCAGTTGATAGAGCATTAGCCTTCCAAGCTGAGGGTCGCGGGTTTGAGTCCCGTCTTCCGCTCTTATTTATTGCCTGTGTAGCTCAGCGGTAGAGCACTTCCTTGGTAAGGAAGAGGTCCCGAGTTCAAGTCTCGGCACCGGCTCAAAATGGTATTTTAGAACATGATCATTAATCAAATAAAGAACAATTAAGTTATGGCAAAAGAGAAATTTGACAGATCGAAACCACATGTGAACATTGGTACGATTGGTCACGT
>NZ_MNQY01000039.1:20720-65253 GCF_001915675.1 Parabacteroides sp. merdae-related_45_40
ACCACATGTGAACATTGGTACGATTGGTCACGTTGACCACGGTAAAACAACTTTGACAGCTGCTATCACAACAGTATTGGCAAAGAAAGGTCTTTCAGAATTGCGTTCATTCGACTCAATCGACAACGCTCCTGAAGAAAAAGAAAGAGGTATCACTATCAACACTTCTCACGTAGAGTATTCGACTGCAAACCGTCACTATGCTCACGTAGACTGTCCGGGTCACGCCGACTACGTAAAGAACATGGTAACTGGTGCTGCTCAGATGGACGGTGCTATCATTGATGGTCCTATGCCTCAGACTCGCGAGCACATCTTGTTGGCTCGTCAGGTAAACGTTCCGAGATTGGTTGTTTTCATGAACAAATGTGACATGGTGGACGACGAAGAAATGTTGGAACTGGTTGAAATGGAAATGAGAGAACTTCTTTCATTCTATGATTTCGATGGTGATAACACTCCGATCATTCGTGGTTCTGCTCTGGGTGCTTTGAACGGTGATCCGAAATGGGAAGAAAAAGTAATGGAACTGATGGAAGCTTGCGATACTTGGATTCCGCTGCCTCCGCGTGAAGTTGACAAGCCTTTCTTGATGCCTATCGAAGACGTATTCTCTATTACTGGTCGTGGTACAGTTGCTACTGGTCGTATCGAAACTGGTATTGTAAAAGTTGGTGATGAAGTTCAGATCATCGGTTTGGGTGCTGACGGAAAGAAATCTGTTGTTACAGGTGTTGAAATGTTCCGTAAGTTACTGGATCAGGGTGAAGCTGGTGACAACGTTGGTTTGTTGCTTCGCGGTATCGACAAGAACGAAATCAAACGTGGTATGGTAATCTGCCACCCGGGTCAGGTAAAAGAACATTCTCGTTTCAAAGCTGAGGTTTATATCTTGAAGAAAGAAGAAGGTGGTCGTCACACTCCGTTCCACAACAAATATCGTCCTCAGTTCTATATCCGTACATTGGACGTAACTGGTGAGATCACTCTTCCGGAAGGAACTGAAATGGTAATGCCAGGTGATAACGTTACAATTGACGTTGAACTGATCTATCCGGTAGCTTGTAATGTAGGTCTTCGTTTCGCTATCCGCGAAGGTGGTCGTACAGTAGGTGCTGGTCAGATCACAGAATTAGAAAACTAATTCAAACATATAAAATGTAGCCAGTCTTTTTTAGGGCTGGCTATTTTACGGAACTAGCTCAGTTGGTAGAGCACTGGTCTCCAAAACCAGGTGTCGGGAGTTCGAGCCTCTCGTTCCGTGCTAAAAATCTATAGATTCGATGAAAAAGATAATTAATTATATTAAGGAATCTTATAACGAACTTGTTTATAAAGTTTCTTGGCCTACGAGAACAGAGCTTTCCAATAGTGCTGTGGTTGTTATGTTTGCTTCCCTTATAATCGCGGCATTAATCTTTGTTATTGATTTAGGCTTTGAGGGTGTGATGCGTTTCTTCTACGAGAAAATCTTTTAATCAGTTTAAAGTATGTCTGATATTCAAAAGAAATTTTATGTTCTGCGTGCTATTAGTGGCAAGGAGAATAAAGTCAGAGAGTATCTTGAGGCTGAGTTGAAGAATACTGACTTAGGTGAGTATGTGTCACAGGTCTTGATTCCTACTGAAAAGACTTTTACGGTACGTAATGGTAAGAAGGTGATGAAAGAACGCGCTTACTTGCCTGGATACGTTTTGGTAGAAGCCGCTTTGGTTGGAGAAGTCGCTCATCGATTGAGAAACATTCCTAACGTAATCGGTTTTTTGGGTGGATCGGATAACCCCGTTCCCTTGCGTCCGGCAGAAGTTAGTCGTATTTTAGGTACGGTTGATGAATTGCAGGAACAGCAGGATGACCTAGATATTCAGTTTTATGTTGGTGAGAATGTGAAAATCACTTTTGGACCCTTTAATGGCTTCACTGGTGTGATTGAGGAGGTCAATGCCGAGAAAAAGAAACTTAAAGTGATGGTAAAAGTTTTCGGACGTAAAACACCGCTTGAGTTGGGTTATATGCAAGTGGAGAAGGAATAAGTGCTTTTGTTACGAAAAGTACTGTCTTTCTTTAAAAGTTATCGATGTTATATATCTAAAAAATTTTAGAAACAATGGCTAAAGAAGTTGCTGGACAAATCAAATTGCAGATTAAAGGAGGAGCAGCAAACCCTTCTCCCCCCCTTCTCCCCCTGTAGGACCTGCTCTGGGTTCTAAGGGTATTAATATTATGGAGTTTTGCAAGCAATTTAATGCCAGAACCCAAGACAAGGCCGGTAAGATATTACCTGTTGTAATCACTTACTATGCCGATAAGTCTTTCGACTTTGTTGTAAAAACTCCTCCTGTTGCTATCCAGTTGTTGGAAGCTTCCAAACAGAAGAGTGGTTCTGCTGAGCCGAATCGTAAGAAGATTGCAGAAATCTCTTGGGATCAGGTAAAAACTATTGCAGAGGACAAGTTGGTCGATCTGAACTGCTTCACTGTCGAGTCAGCTATGAGAATGGTTGCCGGAACAGCAAGAAGTATGGGTATCACTGTTAAAGGGACATTCCCGGGTAATAATTAATAAACTTCAATTGAGATGAGTAAACTTACAAAAAATCAAAAGTTGGCTTTGGGCAAGATTGAAGCTGGGAAAGCGTACACATTGAAAGAAGCTTCAGCTTTGGTAAAAGAAATTACTACTACTAAGTTTGATGCCTCTGTAGATGTTGATGTTCGTTTAGGTGTTGACCCTCGTAAAGCTAACCAAATGGTGAGAGGTGTGGTTTCACTGCCTCACGGAACGGGTAAGCAGGTTCGGGTTCTCGCATTATGTACACCAGACAAGGAAGCTGAAGCTACTGCTGCAGGTGCTGACTATGTTGGATTGGACGAGTATATTGAAAAGATTAAAGGCGGTTGGACTGATATTGACGTAATTATCACTATGCCTTCTATCATGGGTAAGATTGGTGCTCTGGGTAGAGTATTAGGCCCGCGTGGTTTGATGCCTAACCCAAAGAGTGGTACGGTTACCAATGAAATTGGAAACGCAGTGAAAGAAGTTAAGCAAGGTAAGATCGACTTTAAGGTAGACAAATCCGGTATCGTTCACACTTCAATCGGTAAGATTTCTTTCAATTCCGATCAGATTCGTGACAATGCTAAGGAATTTATTTCAACTCTTTTGAAGTTGAAACCGTCTGCAGCTAAAGGTACATATATAAAGAGCATTTATCTTTCAAGTACAATGAGTGCGGGTATTAAAATTGACCCCAAATCAGTTGAAGAAAACTAATTAAAATTATTGGACAATGAAAAAGGAAGATAAAGGCTTAATTATAGGTCAACTGACTGAGATCGTAAAGGAATATCCTAACTTTTATTTGACTGACATCGAAGCATTGGATGCTGAGAAAACCAGCAAATTGAGACGGGAATGTTTCAAGAAAGAGATCAAGTTGGTTGTTGTAAAGAATAACTTGCTTAAAAAGGCATTGGAAAATGTAGAAGGTGATTTCTCACCTCTGCAGGTTGCAATGAAAGGCAATACAGCTGTGATGTTCTCACAGACTGCTAATGCTCCCGCTCGTCTGATTAAGGAATTTACTAAAGATGCTAAAAAGGATGCTCCTGTTAAGCCGGAATTGAAAGCTGCCTATGTACAGGAAAGTTTCTATATCGGTGCAGAAAATCTCGAAGCCTTGGTAAATATCAAGAGCAAAAACGAACTTATCGGAGATGTTATCATGTTGTTGCAATCTCCGGCGAAGAACGTTATCTCTGCTCTTCAGTCATCAGGACAAACTATCCATGGTCTGTTGAAGACTCTGGAAGAAAGATAATTTTTTTAATTTACACAGATAAACAAACATTTAAATCATACAAAAATGGCAGATTTGAAAGCTTTTGCAGAACAATTAGTAAACCTGACCGTAAAAGAAGTTAGCGAACTGGCTACAATCCTGAAAGAAGAATATGGTATCGAACCTGCAGCTGCAGCTGTTGCTGTTGCTGGTCCTGCTGCTGGTGGCGCTGCTGCCGCTGCAGAAGAAAAAACTTCTTTTGACGTAGTATTGAAAGCAGCTGGTGCAAACAAGCTGGCTATCGTTAAGTTAGTAAAAGAATTAACTGGTCTTGGTTTGAAAGAAGCTAAAGATATGGTTGACGGTGCTCCTAGCGCTATCAAAGAAGGAATCGCTAAAGCTGATGCTGAAGCATTGAAGAAACAGTTGGAAGAAGCTGGAGCTGAAGTTGAGCTTAAATAGTATTTATAACCTGGTAATCAGGTGATTTGGTTAAGAGTCTCCCTTAAAGGAGATTCTTAACCTTTTTGTGTCTATAATTTCAATAAGTTCAATAAATTCCTTACTAGATGTCTTCAACAGCTGAAAACCAAAGAGTTAATTTTGCTTCGATCAAAAATCAGTTCCCATATCCGGACTTTCTCGAAGTACAATTGAAGTCATTCCAAGACTTTCTTCAACTTGACACACCTCCTGAAAAGAGAAAAAAGGAGGGATTGTATAAGGTATTTGCCGAGAATTTTCCGATAGCAGATACGCGTAACAATTTTGTGTTGGAGTTCTTAGATTACTATATAGATCCGCCTCGCTATACGATTGACGAATGTATTGCTCGCGGGTTAACCTATAGTGTGCCTTTAAAAGCGAAGTTAAAACTGTATTGTACAGACCCTGATCACGAGGATTTCGATACAGTGATACAGGACGTATATCTGGGCCCGATTCCGTATATGACGGAAAGGGGCACTTTCGTGATAAATGGTGCGGAGCGTGTTGTGGTTTCACAATTGCACCGTTCACCGGGTGTATTCTTTGGACAAAGTACACATGCCAATGGTACGAAGTTGTATTCAGCGCGTATCATTCCTTTTAAAGGTTCCTGGATCGAGTTTGCAACTGACATCAACAATGTGATGTATGCTTACATCGACCGTAAAAAGAAATTACCTGTAACAACCCTTTTAAGAGCTATTGGTTTTGAAAGCGATAAAGACATTCTCGAGATCTTTAATCTGGCTGAAGAAGTAAAAGTTTCGAAAGCTAACCTGAAGAAGCTGATCGGTCGTAAACTGGCTGCTCGTGTTTTGAAGACTTGGGTGGAAGATTTCGTAGATGAAGATACCGGTGAGGTTGTTTCTATTGAACGTAATGACGTTATCATCGACCGTGAGTCGGTTCTCGATAGCGACAATATTGAGGCTATTCTGGAATCTGGCACGCAAAACATTCTATTACATCGTGAGGACCAGAATCTTTCAGATTATGCTATCATCTATAATACGCTTCAGAAAGACCCTAGTAACTCTGAAAAGGAAGCTGTCCTGTATATTTATCGTCAGTTGCGAAATGCAGAACCTGCAGATGAAGCAAGTGCCCGTGAAGTTATTCAGAACCTGTTCTTCTCTGAAAAGCGTTATGATTTAGGTGAAGTTGGCCGTTACAGAATTAATAAGAAGTTGAACCTTACTACCAGCGATGATATTAAGGTTTTGACAAAAGAAGATATAATCGAGATCATCAAGTATCTGATTGAGTTGATCAACTCGAAAGCGATCGTTGATGATATCGACCATTTGAGCAACCGTCGTGTGCGTACAGTGGGCGAACAGCTGTACAACCAGTTCGGTATTGGTTTGGCTCGTATGTCTCGTACGGTTCGTGAACGTATGAATGTACGCGATAATGAAGTGTTTACTCCGATTGATTTGATTAACGCGAAGACTATTTCTTCTGTCGTTAACTCATTCTTCGGAACGAATGCTTTGTCTCAGTTTATGGACCAGACAAATCCACTGGCTGAAATTACGCATAAACGTCGTTTGTCTGCATTGGGACCGGGTGGTCTGTCTCGTGAACGTGCTGGATTTGAGGTTCGTGACGTACACTATACGCATTATGGTCGTCTTTGTCCAATTGAAACTCCTGAGGGACCGAACATCGGTTTGATCTCTTCTTTGTGTGTATATGCTAAGATTAACGATCTTGGTTTTATCTCTACTCCGTACCGTAAGGTTGTTGATGGTAAGGTGGACTTTTCTGAGGAAGGTTTACAATATTATACTGCAGAAGAAGAAGAAGAATTGACGATTGCCCAAGGGAATGCTCCATTGGATGATAACGGCAAGTTTGTTCGTGATAGAGTGAAAGCTCGTTTTGAAGCTGATTTCCCGGTCGTGCCTCCTACGGAGATCGATTTGATGGACGTTGCTCCACAGCAGATTGCTTCTATTGCGGCTTCTTTGATTCCGTTCTTGGAACATGACGATGCTAACCGTGCATTGATGGGATCTAACATGATGCGCCAGGCTGTTCCTTTGCTGCGTACGGATGCTCCAATCGTTGGTACAGGTATCGAAGCGCAGGTTGCTCGTGATTCACGTACCCAGATCATGGCTGAACGTGAGGGAGAAGTTGTATTTGTGGATGCAACTTGTATCAAGATCAAATATGACCGCTCGGAAGATGAAGAATTCGTAAGTTTCGAAGATGCGGTTAAGACATACAATATTCCGAAGTGGCGTAAGACTAACCAAAGTACGACTGTCGATCTGCGTCCGATCTGTCATCGTGGTCAGCGTGTGAAGGCTGGCGATATCCTGACGGAAGGTTATTCTACTCAGAATGGTGAGTTGGCCTTGGGACGTAACGTGAAAGTGGCATATATGCCGTGGAAGGGTTACAACTATGAGGATGCTATCGTTTTGAACGAACGTATGGTCCGTGAAGACTTCTTTACTTCAGTTCACGTTGACGAATACATTTTGGAGGTTCGTGAAACGAAACGTGGTATGGAAGAGTTGACTTCCGATATCCCGAATGTCAGCGAAGAAGCAACTAAGGATTTGGATGAAAGTGGTATTGTCCGTGTGGGTGCTCGTATTGAACCGGGTGATATTTTAATTGGTAAGATTACTCCGAAGGGTGAATCTGATCCTTCTCCAGAGGAAAAATTGCTTCGTGCAATTTTCGGCGATAAGGCTGGTGATGTGAAAGATGCTTCTTTGAAAGCAACCCCGTCTCTTCGTGGTGTAGTTATTGAAACTGCTTTATTCTCGAAAGCCATCAAGAAGCGTAAGTCCAGACTGACAGACAAGGCTATTCTTCCTAAATTGGATGAGGAATACGAAATGAAGATGGCTGACCTGAAGAACTTGTTGGTTGATAAACTGTTGGTTTTGACTAATGGTAAGGTTTCTCAGGGAGTTAAAGACTATATGAATACAGAGATTATTGCGAAGGGAGTTAAGTTCTCTCGCAAGGCTCTGGAAGAATTGGATTATAATTCTATCCAAGTAAGTAAATGGACTGCCGATGCTGATAAGAACGAACTTATCAAGCAGGTGATTCTGAATTATTTGAAGAAATATAAGGAACTGGATGCTGAGTTGAGACGTAAGAAATTTGATCTTACGATCGGCGATGAACTGCCTACTGGTATTGTTCAAATGGCTAAGGTTTACATTGCTAAGAAACGTAAGATCCAGGTTGGGGATAAGATGGCCGGTCGTCATGGTAACAAGGGTATTGTTTCCAAGATCGTCCGTCAGGAAGATATGCCATTCCTTGAAGATGGAACTCCGGTTGATATCTGTTTGAATCCGCTGGGTGTACCTTCTCGTATGAACTTAGGACAGATTTTTGAAGCTGTGTTAGGTTGGGCAGGCCGGACGATGGGGGTTAAATTTGCTACTCCTATCTTTGATGGTGCAACATTAGATGATATGAACGAATGGACGGACAAAGCCGGATTACCCCGTTACGGTAAGAGCTACTTGTATGACGGTGGAACAGGTGAACGTTTTGACCAGCCGGCTACAGTGGGTGTTACTTACTTCCTGAAGTTGGGTCACATGGTTGACGATAAGATGCATGCTCGTTCAATCGGTCCGTACTCTCTTATTACTCAGCAGCCTCTGGGTGGTAAGGCACAGTTTGGTGGTCAGCGTTTCGGAGAGATGGAAGTTTGGGCACTGGAAGCTTTCGGTGCTGCACATGTTCTTCAGGAAATTCTTACGATCAAATCTGACGACGTTGTTGGACGTTCTAAGGCTTACGAAGCAATTGTGAAAGGTGATCCGATGCCACAACCGGGTATCCCTGAATCTCTGAACGTATTGCTGCACGAGCTGAGAGGTCTTGGTTTAAGCTTTACTCTGGATTAATTCAAAAACAATATAAGTAGATGAGTTTCGGCTCATCTACTTACTCATTGATAACTCTTTATAAATAAAAAATATGGCCTTTAGAAAAGAAAACAAGATAAAGAGTAACTTTTCAAAAATAACCATCGGTCTGGCTTCCCCTGAAGAGATTCTTGAGAACTCTAGTGGTGAAGTTTTAAAACCGGAAACGATTAATTATCGTACGTACAAACCTGAGCGTGACGGTCTTTTCTGTGAGCGTATTTTCGGTCCTATCAAGGACTATGAATGCCATTGCGGTAAATACAAGCGTATTCGTTATAAAGGTATTGTCTGCGATCGTTGCGGGGTAGAAGTTACAGAGAAAAAAGTACGTCGTGAACGTATGGGACACATTCATTTGGTTGTACCTGTTGCTCATATCTGGTATTTTCGTTCCCTGCCCAATAAAATCGGTTACTTGTTAGGCTTGCCGACCAAGAAACTGGATTCTATTATCTATTACGAACGTTATGTCGTGATTCAGCCGGGTTGTGTAGACACTATTGCTGAATTGGACTTGCTTTCGGAAGAAGAATATTTGCAGATTCTGGATAACCTGCCAAAGGAAAACCAGATGTTGGAAGATACGGATCCGAATAAGTTCATCGCAAAGATCGGTGCTGAAGCCATCTATGATTTGTTGGCTCGTCTGGACCTAGATTCTTTGTCTTACGAATTGCGCCATCGTGCAAGCACAGACGGTTCGCAACAGCGTAAGAACGAAGCATTGAAACGTTTACAGGTTGTTGAGTCCTTCCGTGCATCCAGAGGGCGTAACAAACCGGAATGGATGATCGTGAAGGTTGTACCTGTTATCCCTCCAGAACTGCGTCCGTTGGTTCCGTTGGATGGTGGCCGTTTCGCTACTTCCGATTTGAATGATTTGTATCGTCGTGTTATTATCCGTAATAACCGTCTGAAACGATTAATCGATATTAAAGCTCCCGAAGTTATTTTACGTAATGAAAAACGTATGCTTCAGGAAGCTGTGGATTCTTTGTTTGATAACTCTCGTAAATCGAGTGCTGTTAAGACAGATGCTAACCGTCCGTTGAAGTCTCTCTCCGACAGTTTGAAAGGTAAACAAGGTCGTTTCCGTCAGAACCTGTTGGGTAAACGTGTTGACTATTCGGCCCGTTCGGTTATCGTTGTAGGTCCTGAATTGAAGATGCATGAATGTGGTCTGCCAAAGAATATGGCAGCCGAACTTTATAAGCCTTTCGTGATCCGTAAATTGATTGAACGCGGTATCGTAAAAACGGTTAAGTCTGCTAAGAAGATCGTCGACCGTAAGGAGCCGGTGGTTTGGGATATTTTGGAATACGTAATGAAAGGACATCCGGTATTGCTGAACCGTGCACCGACACTGCACCGTTTGGGTATTCAGGCATTCCAGCCAAAGTTGATCGAAGGTAAAGCTATTCAGTTGCACCCGTTGGCATGTACGGCATTCAACGCCGACTTCGACGGTGACCAGATGGCTGTTCACTTGCCTTTAGGAAACGAGGCCGTATTGGAAGCACAGATGTTGATGCTTGCTTCTCATAACATTCTGAATCCGGCTAACGGTGCACCTATTACTGTTCCTTCCCAGGATATGGTGTTAGGTTTGTACTACATAACCAAAATGCGCAAGGGAACACAAGGTGAAGGTCTTGTTTTCTATGGGCCGGAAGAAGCAACGATCGCATATAATGAAAAGAAAGTGGATATCCATGCTCCGATCAAAGTATATGTGAACGACATAGACAAGGAAGGTAATCCGGTTAAGAAAATGGTCGAAACTTCTGTCGGGCGTTTAATGGTCAATGAATTTGTTCCGGAAGAAGTCGGTTATATTAATGAAGTATTGGGTAAAAAAGCTCTCCGTGATATCATCGGTAAGGTGATCAAGGCTTGTGGTGTTGCCCGTACGGCTCAGTTCTTGGATGATATCAAGAATCTGGGTTATTATATGGCTTTCAAAGGTGGTTTGTCCTTCAACTTGGCTGACGTTCTGATCCCACCTGAAAAAGAGGCGTTGGTGAAAGAAGGTTATGACGAAGTTGAACAGATTATGAACAACTATAACATGGGGTTCATTACCAACAACGAACGTTATAACCAGATTATTGATACTTGGACACATGTTAACAGCAAGTTGTCCGATACATTGATGAAGCAGTTGACTGCTGATAATGATGGTTTCAACTCTATCTATATGATGATGGATTCTGGAGCCCGTGGTTCTAAAGAACAGATTCGTCAGTTGTCCGGCATGCGTGGTTTGATGGCAAAACCGCAGAAAAGTGGTGCAGAAGGTGGTCAGATTATTGAAAACCCGATCCTTTCTAACTTTAAAGAAGGTCTGTCCGTGTTGGAGTATTTTATCTCTACTCACGGTGCTCGTAAAGGTTTGGCCGATACAGCTTTGAAGACTGCTGATGCTGGTTATTTGACTCGTCGTCTGGTTGACGTATCGCATGATGTGATCATTAATGAAGAAGATTGTGGTACGTTGCGTGGTTTGGTTTGTACGGAATTGAAGAACAATGATGAAGTGATCGCTAGTCTGGGTGAACGTATCTTGGGGCGTGTTTCCGTTCATGATGTTATTCATCCGTTGACAGGAGAAGTAATCGTTCGGGCCGGTGAAGAAATTCGTGAAGATGCGGCTAAAAAGATCGAAGATTCTCCGATCGAAAGTGTTGAAATCCGCTCTGTATTGACTTGTGAATCCAAGAAAGGTGTTTGTGCGAAATGTTATGGCCGTAATCTGGCTACGAACCAGATGGTTCAGAAAGGTGAGGTTGTGGGTGTTATCGCAGCACAGTCAATCGGTGAACCGGGTACTCAGCTGACACTGCGTACATTCCACGTCGGTGGTATCGCATCTAACGTGGCAACAGAAAACAGTATCACTTCTAAATATGACGGTGTTCTGGAAATCGAAGAACTTCGTGCTGTGGATAGCGAAGAAAACGGTAAGAAATTCCAGGTTGTTGTCAGCCGTTTGGCTGAACTCCGTATTGTCGATCCGACAACGAAGATCGTATTACTGGCTCACAATATTCCTTATGGTTCCAAATTGTTCTTCAAGAATGGAGATACAATCAAGAAGGGGGATGTTATTATCGAATGGGACCCGTTCAACGCCGTTATCGTATCGGAAGTTTCCGGTAAGATCGAATTCGAAAGTTTGGTTGAAAATGTTACTTACAATGTTGAAAGTGACGAAACGACCGGTTTGAAAGAAAAGATCATTATCGAATCTAAAGATAAGACAAAAGCTCCGGCTGCACACATCGTGGATGAAAACGGAAACTATCTGAAGAATTATTCATTACCGTTGGGTGCACACGTTGTAAAAGACGAGGGCGATATGGTTAAGGCGGGTGAAGTCTTGGTCAAGATTCCGCGTGCAGTAAGTAAAGCCGGTGATATTACTGGTGGTTTGCCTCGTGTAACGGAATTGTTTGAGGCTCGTAACCCGTCTAACCCGGCTGTCGTTTCTGAAATCGATGGTGAAGTTGGTTTCGGCAAGATCAAGCGTGGTAACCGTGAAATTACTGTTACATCCAAATTGGGTGAAGTAAAGAAATATATGGTGCCTCTGTCCAAGCAACTGCTTGTTCAGGAAAATGACTATATTCGTGCAGGTATGCCTCTGTCTGATGGTGCGACTACTCCGTCTGATATCCTGGCAATCATGGGACCGACGGCTGTTCAGGAATATATCGTAAATGAAATCCAGGACGTATACCGTCTGCAGGGTGTAAAAATTAACGATAAGCATTTCGAGGTAATCGTTCGTCAGATGATGCGTAAGGTTGAAATCATCGATCCGGGAGATACTCGCTTCTTGGAACAGCAGGTGGTTGATAAGCTGGAGGTAATGGATGAAAACGATCGTATCTGGGGCAAGAAGGTTGTGACGGATCCGGGAGATTCTCAGACATTGCAGGCAGGTCAGATCGTGACTGTTCGTAAGTTGAGAGATGAGAATAGTATGCTGAAACGTCGTGACTTGAAATTGGTTGAAGTCCGTGATGCAGTTCCTGCTACGGCTAACCAGATTCTTCAGGGTATTACTCGTGCCGCTTTGCAGACAAATAGCTTTATGTCTGCCGCATCTTTCCAGGAAACAACTAAAGTGCTGAATGAAGCTGCTATCAATGGAAAAGTGGATCGTCTGGAAGGTTTGAAAGAAAACGTTATCTGTGGTCATTTGATTCCTGCCGGTACAGGCCAGCGTGATTTCGACAAATTGGTTGTCGGTGCTAAAGATGAGTTCGAACGTATCTTTGCAAATCGTAAGAATGTCGTAGATTTCAATACTATGGACAGAGACGATGAGTAAAATGCGGAATAAATAAAAGAGAAGGGTTACCGATATTCGGTAGCCCTTTTTTATTTTCTGTTATTTGTTTAATAAAATCAGAGTCCTTATATTTGTGTATTATCTTGATAATTAAAATAAATCATATATGAAGAAAGTACTATTTTATTTGTTCACCCTTTTGATCTCGACGAATATTGTTTTTGCTGAACATCTTGATAATGAAATGAATGTGATGTCTTTTAATATTCGCATGAGTACAAAGTCTGACGGGGCTAACTGGTGGGAGTATAGGAAAGACCTGGCTGCCAATGTGATCAAGTTTTATGATGTCGATATGTTTGGTGCGCAAGAAGTCTTGCATAATCAGTTGACGGATTTATTGGACTGTTTGCCGGACTATGGTTATGTCGGGGTGGGGCGTGAAGATGGTAAGACAAAAGGTGAATATTCTCCTATCCTTTACAGAAAGGATCGTTTCTCTGTTGTCAAAAGTGGCAATTTCTGGCTGGCGGAAGATATGAATGCCGTGGGCAAAAAAGGCTGGGATGCCGCTTGTGAGCGTGTTGCGACTTGGGCGATATTCAAAGATAAGAAATCCGGAAAAGAGTTTTTCTTTCTGAACACTCATTTGGATCACATGGGACAGGTTGCTCGTCATGAAGGGGCTTCTTTAGTCTTAAAGCAGGTGAAGTTGCTTTCCAGAAATCTACCGGTGATTGTTACTGGTGACTTTAATGCTGTTCCGACTGATGATCCGATTAAAGTTTTAACAGACGAAAAAGATCCGCGACATTTGACACATGCCCGTACATTGGCTCCTTTGTGCTACGGACCTGAGTGGACTTTTCACGATTATGGGCGTGTTCCTTTGGACGAACGTGTATGGATTGATTATATCTTTGTAAAAGGTAATGTCAAAGTACTTCGTCATGGTGTTTTGGCTGAAAGTCTGGATAACTTATATCCTTCAGACCATTGTCCTGTTATATCGAGAATAATTGTTCAGTAAATGTTATGGGTTCCGTAGATGTATTAAGAGAAATTACGCCGCTTTCACCGGAAGATTGTTTTCTGGTGATGCAGCGACCTAAGCGTAGTTTTTCCTATCCGCTTCATGTGCATCCGGAATTTGAACTGAACTATTTGGAGAATGCTGCTGGCGCGATTCGAATCGTTGGTGATTCGGTGGAGGAGATGGAAGAGCTTGATCTGTTATTGGTTGCAGGTGGAGCCAAGCATGCTTATTCAAATCACAAATGTCTGAGTACGGATATTTTGGAAATAACAATTCAGTTCCATGCCTCTCTTTTCGATAGTTTTATCAACAAGCGTCATTTCAAGACTATAAAGGATATGTTTGAGAAAGCCTCGTGCGGTCTTGTCTTTAGCCGTGAAATGATTTTGCGTATTCAACCCGAACTTAAAAAGCTATCGAGTGATAAACCGGATTCGTTTCACAATTTATTACGTTTGATAGAAATACTCAAGACTTTGTCGTTAGATGAAAAGGCACGCAAGTTAAATGCTATCAATACTGTAGAAAACTTTAGCAATATAGATAATGACCGTCTGGATACGATCATGTTGTTTTTGCATGAAAATTATCAGCGTCCGGTTTTATTGTCCGAACTTGCTTCGTTAATAAATATGAGCGAAGCGTCGCTTACTCGGTTTCTGAAAAAGTGGACGGGAAAAACTTTTATCGACAATTTGAATGACATTCGTATAGCTGAAGCGGTTTGCCGACTGATTGACACAAGTGATACAATAGCAGAAATATGCTATAAATCTGGTTTTAATAACTTATCGAATTTCAATCGGGCTTTTAAGCGACGAAAAGGTAATACTCCTACCGAATATCGTGAAAAATATGCACGTACTCGTTTTAGGATTTAAAACATGATTTTAAACTAATTTGCAAAATAGATGAATTATCTGTGACGGAATAGTATCATATAATGATAAAATAGTATTTGGTGGTTAATTGTATGAGGCATATCTTTGTAACGTTGAATAAACAATGAAATTACTAAGACGAATTGCCTTAGTTTAAGCGTCGAGATTATAGAATATTAAACACAATAAGGTATTTTTTTTACATTGGTCTAAAGAATTGAGAATTAAAAACACAACTGAAAAAGGGCTGCCTGTGAAGGTAGCCCTTTTTATTTGATACTATTCCGATTTTAATATGTATATTTGTCTTGGAATATTTATAATCAAATAATAAGAATATGGAAAATAACAAACCGACAAATGAGATTCAAGTAGAGCTGTCAGAAGAGATGGCTCAGGGAACGTATGCAAATCTGGCAATTATATCACATTCTTCATCCGAGTTCATATTGGATTTTATCCGCGTTGTGCCGGGTGCTCCGAAGGCACAGGTGAAAAGTCGCGTCATCCTGACTCCGGACAATGCAAAACGACTGTTGTTTGCTTTGCAAGATAATCTGGCAAAGTTTGAAGAACAAGCAAATGGTAAGACTGCCAAATTTGAAGATTTTGTTCCTCCTATCGGAGGGGTGAAAGGGGAAGCCTGATTATCCTGGACAGAAAATAAAAAAGTCCGTTCCTAAGGAGCGGACTTTTTTATTTGTAAGTGTGTGATTATCCGAGTCTCTTGTTTATAACGATATGACCGATATAACCCAGAATAATGACTCCTAAACCGGTAAGAAGAATAGTATTTGACAATCCTCCGTTAATTGCCGGTACAGCCAAAATGATAACACCGATAAGGAGTACGATTACCCCCAGATTTTTCAATAATTCGTTCATGGTGATAGATATTTTATATATTATTTTTTTTCTACCGCAAATAAAGCAATAATAACCCGATTGCAAAAATATTTTGGGACAAAAATGATGAAACCATTGAATTTAGCTTTTATATTTGTGAAATAATACAGTTATATATGCTACGGATACTTTATATGCTCTATTTATGGCTGTTTGTGGTTCCTGTTTTTGTGGCATTGACCATACTGACAGCCCTTACGGTTATTGTTGGTTGCCTATTAGGCGGGGAAAGAATATTTGCTTATTATCCGGGAATGATTTGGTCATGGCTGACTTGCCATTTGGCCCTTTGCCCGGTGAAGGTGAAAGGACGGGAAAATATAGACCGGAAGAAATCGTACGTATTTGTTGCCAACCATCAAGGCGCTTTCGACATATTCCTTATATATGGTTTTTTGGGTGTACCGATCAAGTGGGTGATGAAAGCCGGTATTGCCAAAATCCCGTTTGTGGGAGCTGCTTGCCGGGCTGCAGGTTTTATCTTTGTCGATAATTCGACACCGAAAGCTGCCGCCCGTAGCGTGTTGGAGGCGGAACGTAGCCTGAAGAACGGAGCGTCGGTGGTGGTATTCCCGGAAGGTTCACGTACTTATAACGGAAAGATGATCCGTTTTAAGAAAGGAGCTTACCAGATGGCAGCCGACCAGCATTTACAGATTGTCCCGATCACCTTGAACGGACCTTTTGACGTATTGCCGATCGGTTCGTTGAATATTCACCGTCACAAGATGGAAATGGTCATTCATCCGCCTATCCCGACCGAAGGGATGGATGCTTCCCATAAAGGATTGCAGCAGATGGCTGACAAAACACAAGACATCATTGCGTCAGCCTTATGGGAGCAATATAAATAATCTATTTCCAGGATTTTAAAATGCCGCGTTTGCAGACACTCAGACTGAACCCGACGTTATCCTCATAGAGTGAACCTGCATCTGCGGCCACAGCTCCTGTGAATTCCCAACCTTGCAGGCGTGGATGGCGATATTTGACTTCCACCTGTCCGGAATTGCTTCTTTTGTTATCCAGAAACGGGGCGTAAGGTTTTCCCCAGCTATTCATGAGTGTGTATCTGAGGCGATAGGAAACCATTGGCGACAGGTCTCCTTCAAATGCCAAATGCCAGGCACGTACACGTGTATTCTTGAAATCTATATCCCCGTTCGTATTGTATTGGGGGGAAGTCAGAAGCGGTGATCCTATACCTTGTCCGAAATAGGAAGAACCGGTTATGTATTCTATATTATTGTAATAATCATCTCCGCCACCACCCGGACCTTGATATTTGTCATGATCGAAGATGATAAAATGGAACGGTCCGCTCTGATTGCGGGTGACCAAATATTCCGTTACAACCTTTTTTAGCCAGGGAAGGCGTGGCAAATCCAACTGTGCTCCCCAAAGTCCGTCTGTCCCGTTCACGAATATCATTCCGGATTTATCTTCGAAATAATGCTGATGATAAGCTGCCAGTTTCCAGTTCGGCATCGTATATTCCAGTTTGAAATCGTACGAACCGAAATGATTGCCAAGCACGTTGACCTGGTCCGAAAGAGTTGCATTGTCTCCGCCTTCGCTACCACAAACTACCCGGATAAAATCTTTCAGGGAGTGAGGTTGTACACCTATTCTCGGATTGCTGGATGTTCCACCCCATTGCGCCCAGTGTTGCACGCCGATAATACCGGAAAGCGGGAATTCGTTTTGCGTGTCCTTGATGCGGACGTAAAAAGATTTATGATGCCAAAGGACGTTCTTTATATAGGTTTGTTTTCCATTGGAGAAATTTTCCAGATATTTGGTATCGAAAGACTTGCCTACCGCAAAATCTCCTTTCACCTGCATCCAACCCTTTGTGAGCGGAACGACGGTGAATTCCGGCATACTCAGTTTTATTTCCGGAATCGGGCGTGCGTTGGAGGAGAGAACCATGTCACCGGAACTAAGGGAATGATCCCAAAGCGAATGCCGGTTTTCTTTGCTCCCCACACTCAGAAGCATACTTTTATATCCTAACTCGGCATATATCTGTTGGATATACACATTACGGTAACGGGGTACGACAGCTACAATGTCCAGCCCTGCACTCCAGCGAAATCCCTTTCCAAAATGTTGTTGATGAAAAACTCCAGCGTTGAGATAGCCGTTATTGGCGTCTAGGGGAACTACCCCGTACCGATTGCTCACCATCCAGAACGGAGTTGTCGATCCGCTGCTGGCCGATCCGAAAACTTCGGCTTTATATGAGGTTGCATCTTCTGCTTCTTCCGTCTGTGCAAAAGTATTTGCAGCATGGAGAAGAGTGGCAACTGCAATGATTGTCTGTAAGGCTTTCATTCCATATTTATTTTAACCGGACAAAGGTAAGGATTAAAACTTACCGGCGGATATCTCATTTCGAAAAGAAGTATAAGCATTCTGAAAATACAAATATCAGAATAATCAATGTTTATTTTCCCGGCAACCAGTCGAACACTGTGCGATATACATGGTCGCGCGAGTCTTTTTCAGAGAGTATCAAGTCATGAATCCCGTTCTGTATCGTGTCACGTGTAACATAATTGCCTAATTTCTGTCCGTATTTTTGAATATCGTGTATGTCCAGCACGATGTCGGAAGACAGATATTCGTTATTCCATTCTTTTGTTTCCGGGAACGACTTGTTTGACGACATCACCAGTACCGGACAGTCCAGGCCGATCCCTTTCTGCACTGTTTTCTGCGCTTCTTGTATGGCGTTTATCCATCCGGCTTTTTTCGGATGGCCGTTAATCATCTTCCAGTCCGTATTATATACCCATTCCCCTTTGAATTGTTTGAGCAGACTATGAGCATACGAAGCATCCCCGTATCCTTGTACGGTCAGGTTAGGAAATAGTTTCCCTATACAGGAAACTACAGGGATCACGATTTTTTCCATCATCCATCCGAAATTCCAGTCCAGAAAGGGGCTGTTCAATATCAATCCGTCGACAGGAAGTTTACCTTTTTTGCTGTCCAGATAATACGGGGTAATCAATCCACCGGTAGAATGTGCCATCAGCAATATTTTGTCATTCCCCTCTTCCCTAATAATGGCAAGGGCAGTATCGAGGTCTGCAAAATACTCTTTCAAGCTTTTGCAGAAGAAAGGATTCTGGTTCGGCAGTATCGAGCGTCCGTACTTGCGGAGGTCCATAGCATAAAAGTTATAACCGTGGGCATTCACGCTGTCACCCAATTGTTTCTGAAAAAAATAGTCATTGTAGCCATGTATATACAAGATTGCCTGTTTGGCCTCCGGTAACTGTGGCTTCTTGACAAGCGTGCAGACGACTTTCCCCTCGTAGTCATCCGGCATCTGAATGGTCCGGCGCAGATAATTATCGCCCAGTATGTCCGGGACGTATTGAGCGTAAATTGTAGATATGAAGAGCAGTGATAAGATTGTAAAATATAGTTTTCGTGTCATATCGTTTTTAATTTCTTTAATTATAACGCATTCGTCCTGATGTTTGTTGCAGATAACCGATTGCAAAGATATCGATTTTTATGAATTCGTATTGGTCGCTCTACCTGTTTTCATTATCAATGACAACACGAAGGTAGGGCCTCGCAACAGGTAGGAATACGGTTTGGGGAATATCGGCGAAGATCGGTGCGGTAACAGGTAGGAAAAGGTAGAATATAGATGTCATTATGTTTTGAATATCACTAATTATTGCTTATCTTTACGGGACGATAAAACGATGGGGATTACGATGATGAATGAATTCGAAGTCAGGAGTTACGGGGGGGAGGAATTGGCGGTCCTTTGCGGTTCTGATTTGATGTCGGTATCGGCAGGGAAACGGTTGTCCCAATGGGTAGGGGTAAACCCGGAGCTAAAGACAGAGCCACGGGGAAACGATTGAAGGAAAGGGAAGAAGATGTAGACTCCCCCTACAGGTGAGGACGATCGTGCAATATCCGGGTGAGCCTTGAAATAAGGGACTTCTGTGTACGAAACAAGGGACTTTGGCGTGTCAAACCAAGAAGTTCGGGAGGTAAAAGACCGGACTTCCGGATGCGAAAGAAGGGATTTTTCTCATTCCTGTCGTGTCTATGCCGGTTTAAAGGGGTACAAGGATATGAGCCTATATATATATTATTAATATATTTATTTTAAGATGTAGGATTGAACCACAATGAACGGAAAACCTCTGTAAGCTACTTGTAATGAGTTGTTTATATTGAGCCATTGACTGCACCTTTTTTATTAGAGGTGAACTGTTTGGTTTAGAGCCTGTTTAAATTATATTCAATAATAATCTTATAGTAGGCAATTTAATCATTTCCTCTGCCGGATAAAACGTTAATTCATGGCTTCGGCAGAGTCTTCTATTCTGATTTGCTACTGAGCTTACTAGGATAAACATAATTGAGGTTGCTCTGAAAAGATAAAAGTTTTTGTTTGCAGAATAAAAAAAAGTTCCTACCTTTGCACCGCAAAAAATATTTAGTAATAACAATACAAAACAGCGTTTTATGAACAATTACGAAACCGTTTTCATTTTGACTCCCGTTTTGTCTGACGCTCAGATGAAGGAAGCGGTAGAAAAATTCACGAACCTCCTGAAAGAACAGGGTGCTGAAATCGTGAACGAAGAAAATTGGGGTTTGCGCAAATTAGCTTATCCTATCGACAAGAAAACAACAGGCTTCTACCAGTTGGTTGAATTCAAGGCAAATCCGGAAACAATCGCTACACTGGAAATTAACTTCCGTCGTGACGAACGTGTGATTCGCTTCCTGACTTTCCGCCAGGATAAATATGCAGCAGAATATGCAGCAAAGAGAAGAAGTTTGAAATCATCTAAAGAAACAGTAAAGGAGAATTAATCATGGCAGCAACTCAATCAGAAATCAGATATTTGACTCCGCCTTCAGTAGACGTTAAAAAGAAAAAATATTGCCGTTTTAAAAAGAATGGCATCAAGTATATCGATTACAAAGATCCTGAATTCTTGAAGAAATTCCTGAACGAACAGGGTAAGATTCTTCCGCGTCGTATCACTGGTACTTCTTTGAAATTCCAGCGTCGTGTCGCTCAGGCTGTTAAAAGAGCTCGTCATTTGGCGTTGCTTCCTTACGTAACCGATTTAATGAAATAATAAAAGAGAGGAGACAGAATATGCAAGTTATTTTGAAAGAAGACGTAATCAACTTAGGTTACAAGGACGATATCGTAACGGTTAAAGACGGTTACGGACGTAACTTTCTAATCCCCACGGGTAAAGCAGTTATCGCATCTGAGTCTGCAAAGAAAGTATTGGCTGAAAACTTGAAACAACGTGCTCACAAGTTGGCTAAGATTAAAGAGGATGCTCAGGCTTTGGCTGCTAAGTTGGAAGGCGTTGCCCTGACAATCGGTGCTAAGACAAGCTCTACAGGTACGATCTTCGGTTCTGTAACGAATATCCAAGTGGCTGATGCATTGGCAAAAGCCGGTTTCGAGGTAGACCGTAAGATTATCTATATCAAGGAATCTGTTAAGGAAGTTGGCAATTACAAAGCTACCTTGAAACTTCACAAAGAAGTATCGGTAGAAGTTCCTTTTGAAGTAGTTTCTGAATAATCCTATACCGGATCTATAAATGGAAAGGGCGATTCCTTGCGAATTGCCCTTTTTTTATTTCAGATCAGCCCAGTTTAACTCATCAAAAAACATTACATTTGTCCCGAATTTGCAAGAAATTTTTAAAGTGGTAAAAAGAACTTTTCTATATATCAATTTGGTGATAGCCTTGTTTTTTGTTTTACCTGTGTCGCAGGCAAAGGAAAAGACGTTTACGGTGGTGATCGATGCCGGGCATGGGGGGAAAGACCCTGGTGCGCGTGGTTCGTCCATCAATGAAAAGGCTATTAATCTGGCGGTAGCTCTTAGGCTCGGTAGCCTGATATCGGAAAAGCATGATGATGTGAAAGTCATTTATACACGCAAAACGGATGTCTTCATCGAATTGGACGAGAGAGCGAATATCGCCAACCGGAATAAGGCGGACCTGTTTATCTCCATTCATACGAATGCGGTGAAGAGAGGCAGTTCCGTATCGGGAACGGAGACTTATACGTTAGGTTTGGCCCGTACGGATGAGAATCTGGAAGTCGCTATGCGCGAAAACTCAGCAATCCTTTTGGAAGATAATTATCTGCAGAAGTATGAAGGTTTCGATCCGACTTCTTCCGAATCGTATATTATTTTCGAATTTATGCAGAATAAGCATATGGAGCAGAGCATTAGCTTGGCTTCGGAGGTGCAGAAATGTTTTGCTTCGGCCAAGCGTAATAACAGGGGAGTGCGGCAGGCGGGTTTCCTTGTGCTGCGTAAGACGAGCATGCCGAGTATTCTTGTGGAATTAGGGTATATCTCGAATCCTGCGGAAGAACGCTTCATGAGAACGAAGGAAGGGCAAAATAAACTGGCAACCGCCATTTATAATGCTTTTACAAAATATAAGTGGGAGTATGACCGCAAGCGCGGTGCGTTGGCGGGAAATGCAAGTGCTGCTCCTATATTGGAAGTTGTAGATAATATTGGTGATAATCAACCGATTTCTGCGCCTCCTGGAAGCGAAGAGTATATTCGCCAAAAGAACAAGATGGAGGAGTCCAACCAGAGTCGCGTGTCCAAGTCGGCAGTCTCCGCGAAGCAAGCGGGTCGGGTTAAAAAGGGGCAAACGATTTATAAAATACAAATACTTACCTCGGATAAAAAACTTTCTTCCGGTTCTAAATTGTTTAAAGGATATAAGAATGTCGATTACTTTATTGAGAAAGGCATTTACAAGTATACATACGGCGAGACGACAAGTTTCGATTCTATCCGCAAGTTGCGCCGGCAGGTAGCGAAAGATTTTAAGGACGCTTTTATAGTCGCCTTTAAAGATGGAAAGAAAGTGAAATATTGATAGTAACAGAATTTATATTTATATATACAGAGAAGAAATGAAAAATGTATTCACCAAAGAAGCAAAGATCGGACTTGTGTCTATAGTCAGTCTGGCATTGCTATATTTAGGAATTAATTATTTGAAAGGGATCAATCTGTTTAAACCGACAAATCATTATGTGGTGGCTTGTACGAATGTAAAGGGAGTGACGGTTTCGAGTCCTGTATTTGTAGAAGGTTTTAAAGTCGGTCTGGTGCGTGAGATAGTTTATGACTATGATGCCGTCGATAAGATTTCGATCGATATCAGCCTGGAAGACCACATGAAAATTAATAAAGGCAGTTATATCACGATTGTGAACAGCTTCCTCGGTGGCGGTGAATTGCATATCCATCTGAACAAGTATGTGGACGACTATCTGAAGCCCGGTGATACGATCGAGGGGCGGATGGAGTCGGATATGATGCAATCCGTGCAGGAAAAGATTCTCCCGCAGGTGGAACTGCTCTTGCCGAAGATCGATTCGATTCTGGGCGGTTTGCAAACGCTGGTAAATCATCCGGCATTGGCCCAGTCTTTGAATAATATAGAGACAACGACTAATAGTCTGGCTGTTTCTTCCCGCCAGCTCAACCAGATGCTGAGCAAGGATGTGCCGGGCATTATGAGCGATCTGAAGGTCATCACCGGAAACTTTGCCGATGTCAGCACGGATTTGAAAAAACTGGATCTGGCAACGACCGTGAATGCGGTGAATGCAACATTGGATAACGTGGAACAGATGACGCGTAAGCTGAACTCAAAGGATAATAGTATGGGACTCCTGTTGAACGACCGTGCTCTTTACGATAACCTGAACAGTACGGCAGACAATGCCTCCAAGCTTTTGCTCGATTTGAGGCAGAACCCCAAAAGATATGTACATTTTTCTGTATTTTAAGATTGCATAAGATTTGTTGTACAAATCTGTTTATTTAGAATTATTCCAATTAAACGAAAAAATATAAAATACAGAAGTTTGACTTCTCTAAGGCCTTTAGATTGAGAAGTATAACTGGATCGAAAGGCCTTTTTTGAAGTCGGTTGCCAGAGATGGCAAGGAGCTAAAGAATGCTCTTAAACAAAGGTTTTTTGTGATTCTGATATTTTAAAATGAAGATATTCAGATTGTTGGAATTAACTGCCTGACAATAAACGGGATATTGAACAATCAAAAGTTCCAAACAAAATGATACTTTTTTTTTCGGAATTAATTTCTAAACTTTGTAGTCGTAAAAATAAAAATTGAAGTTGTAAGTAGAGTTGGGAGAGTAAAAAATCATGCAGACTGAATATCAAACTTTGTGGAATAAATGCCTCGCAGTCATTAAGGACATTGTCCCTGAGGCCGCTTTTAACACATGGTTCAAGCCTATCATACCATTATCATACGAGGATAATAAATTTACGATTCAAGTACCCAGCCAGTTCTTTTACGAGTATCTGGAAGAGAAGTATGTGAACGTATTGAAAGTTACTTTATATCGTGTGATAGGACAGGGTACGATATTGAACTATCGTATCAAAGTCGTTGATAAGGTAAAGGAAGATGGCATGATTACTTTACCTACCGGTAATGACGCTCCCCGTACCGGTAAGAAAAGTGCGGATATCCCTTCTCTATTCGAGTCTAAAGCTCGTCAGGATTGGGATTCTCATTTGAACCCTAAATACAACTTCGATAATTATTTTGAAGGGACAAGCAATCGTCTGGTCCGTTCTTCGAGCGAGGCTATCGCACAGGAACCGGGAAAGACCTTTAACCCGATGTTTGTATTCGGGGCGTCCGGTGTGGGAAAGACCCACTTATGCCATGCGATCGGTAACCGCATTCAGGAGATCCATCCGGAAAAGAAGGTGCTGTATATATCAGCCCACCTTTTTACCGTACAATACACGGAAGCCATCCGGAAAAATACGACAAATGATTTCATGTATTTTTATCAAGGCGTGGATGTGTTGATTTTGGACGATATCCAGGAACTGATCGGTAAAGATAAGACACAGAATACATTTTTCCATATATTCAATCACTTGCATCTGCTGGGCAAACAGTTGATCCTTACTTCCGATAAAGCTCCCGTCGATTTGCAGGGAATGGAGGAACGTTTGATTACCCGTTTGAAATGGGGGCTGACGGCAGAGCTGGATCGCCCGGATTTGGATTTGCGCAAGAAAATCCTGAAGAATAAGATCAGCCATGACGGTGTGGTGATTCCGGATGACGTGTTCAATTTTATTGCAAGCAACGTGACGGAGAATGTACGCGATGTGGAAGGTATCGTTGCGTCCTTGCTGGCTTATTCTACGGCGTTCAACCGGATGATCGACCTGCCATTGACCAAACAGGTGGTGAGCCGCGTCGTAAAACTGGAAAAGAAGCAGGTGTCTGTGGAATCGATTCAGGATGTAGTCTGTAAATACTATAATCTGGAACTAGCCGCTATCCAGACCAACTCACGCAAGCGGGAAATCGTGCAGGCACGTCAGGTTACGATGTACCTGGCGAAGAAGTATACCGATAGTTCTTTTTCTCATATCGGGAAGATCGTCGGGAAGCGTGACCATGCAACCGTCTTGCATGCCTGTAAGACGGTAAGGGACCAGATCGAAACGAATAAATCTTTCCGTTCTTCGGTAGAAGAGATCGAGGCTTTGCTCAAGGCTTGATTTGATGATATATTTATATGAAAGGATGCGCTTCCGGGTTGCGTCCTTTTTCTATTTTGAGAAAATCTTATTGTAGTGTCGGTTCTCTTTTTGGAAAACTTTTTGAATTGAAAAAAAAGGTAAACTGTTGATAAATAGCATGGTCGGTCTGTGGAAGGGATAACTTGTCGACAATGTATATTTTCTTTATTGAATAATTTGGCTAATCCATAAACAATGCTTAAACTTGCACATCATTAAACTTAAAACAATCGTGAATCGTAAAACTTACACCTTCGATGAAGCGTTTAAAGCTTCACTGGACTACTTTACCGGTGACGAATTGGCCGCAAAAGTATGGGTAAATAAGTATGCCTTGAAGGATGCATTCGGAAATATCTATGAGGAGTCTCCCGTAGACATGCATCACCGCTTGGCAAGTGAAATTGCCCGTGTAGAAAAGAAGTATCCTAACCCTCTGTCGGAAGAGGAACTCTTTGCCCTGTTTGATCATTTCCGTTACATCGTGCCGCAAGGAAGCCCGATGACGGGAATTGGCAATGATTTTCAAATTGCCTCACTCTCTAACTGTTTTGTAATCGGATTGGATGGAGATGCCGATTCATATGGTGCGATTATTCGAATTGATGAGGAACAAGTGCAGTTGATGAAACGTCGTGGCGGTGTTGGTCACGATTTATCACATATTCGTCCGAAAGGATCTCCTGTTAAGAACTCGGCGTTGACATCGACCGGATTGGTTCCTTTTATGGAACGTTACTCAAATTCAACCCGCGAAGTGGCCCAGGACGGCCGTCGTGGTGCCTTGATGCTTAGTGTTTCCATCAAACATCCGGATTCGGAATCGTTTATCGATGCCAAGATGACGGAAGGGAAGGTGACGGGGGCTAACGTTTCTGTGAAGATCGATGATGAATTTATGCAGGCCGTAATCAACGGAACTCCTTATAAACAACAATATCCGATCGACTCGTCGGAACCTACCAATGTGAAGGAAATCAATGCGGCCGAACTTTGGAAGAAAATCATTCATAATGCATGGAAGTCGGCTGAACCCGGTGTGCTTTTCTGGGATACGATCTTGAGAGAGTCTGTTCCCGATTCGTATGCGGATCTCGGATTCCGTACGGTTTCGACCAACCCTTGCGGTGAGATCCCCTTGTGCCCGTATGATAGCTGCCGTCTGTTGGCAATCAACTTATATTCGTATGTTGTCAATCCTTTCACAAAAGAGGCTTATTTCGATTTTGATCTGTTCCGGAAGCATGTTATCCTGGCGCAACGTATCATGGATGATATCATCGACTTGGAATCAGAAAAGATAGAAAAGATTCTGGAGAAGATCGATGCCGATCCCGAATCATTGGAAGTAAAACAGAGCGAACGCCACCTGTGGGAGAAGATACAGAAGAAGACTTTGCAAGGACGTCGTACCGGTGTGGGCATCACAGCCGAAGGCGATATGATTGCCGCCTTGGGATTGCGCTACGGCACGGAAGAAGCGACTGAGTTTGCCGAGAAGGTACAGAAGATGTTGGCTTTGGCAGCCTATCGTTCTTCTGTGGAAATGGCCAAAGAACGTGGTGCATTTGATATCTATGATGCAAAGCGCGAAGAAAAGAATCCGTTTATCAACCGTCTGCGTGAAGCCGATCCGGAGCTGTATGACGACATGGTGAAATACGGTCGCCGTAATATCGCCTGTCTGACGATAGCACCGACAGGAACGACCAGCTTGATGACGCAGACTACTTCGGGTATCGAACCGGTGTTCCTGCCCGTTTATCGCCGTCGCCGCAAGGTGAACCCGAACGATGCGGAAGCTCGTGTTGACTTTGTCGACGAAACAGGTGACGCATTCGAAGAATATATCGTATTCCATCATAAATTTGTAACCTGGATGTTGGCCAACGGCTTCTCTGCTTCCAAAAAATATACACAAGAAGAAGTGGAAGAACTGGTTGCTAAGTCTCCTTACTATAAAGCGACGTCAAACGATGTCGACTGGTTGCAGAAAGTCCGTATGCAGGGACGTATTCAGAAATGGGTGGACCACTCCATCAGCGTAACAATCAACCTGCCGGCCGATGTGACGGAAGACCTTGTGAACTCCCTGTATGTGGAAGCCTGGAAGTGCGGTTGTAAGGGCTGTACGGTTTACCGTGACGGTTCCCGCTCAGGTGTATTGTTGTCTACGGATAACAAGAAGAAGAAAAAAGAAGATTGCAACTGTATGGAGCCGCCGGTTATCGTGGCTACCCGTCCGCGCGAACTGGAAGCCGACGTGGTGAAATTCCAGAACAACCGTGAGAAGTGGATTGCATTTGTCGGTCTGCTGAATGGTCGCCCGTACGAAATCTTTACCGGTCTTGCCGATGACGATGAAGGTATCATGTTGCCGAAGAACGTTTCGAAGGGTAGCATTATCAAGAGCTATGACGAGGACGGCCAGAAGCATTACGACTTCCAGTTCAAGAATAAGCGTGGTTACAAGATGACGATCGAAGGTCTGGACGGCAAGTTCAATCCGGAATTCTGGAACTATGCCAAGCTGATCTCCGGTGTCTTGCGCTACGGTATGCCGATCGACCAGGTGATCAAGCTGGTTCAAGGTATGGAACTGAATAACGAATCTATCAACACTTGGAAGAACGGTGTGGAACGCGCTTTGAAGAAATACCTGCCGAACGGTACGGAGGCAAAAGGCCAGAAATGCCCGAATTGCGGACATGAGACACTTGTCTACCAGGAAGGTTGTCTGATCTGTACCAATTGCGGTGCTTCGAGATGCGGATGAAAAGATTTATGGTTTATGATTTATGATTTATCATTGACGCTAAATGATAAATCATAAATCGTGAATAATATCCCATGAATCATAAATCATAAATATAAAAGTACCATGAAAGTCACCTTTAATATCAACTTCCATACCGTTTGGGGGCAGAAGTTATGTGTTGTAGGGTCGATTCCTGAGCTGGGTTCCTGGGAACCTGCTTTGGCAAAAGAAATGAGTTATAAGGGAGATGGAAACTGGCAGCTTGAACTGGAAGTGACCTCTCCTGTCAAGGATATAGAATACAGATATTTCCTGAGTGTAAACGACAAGCAGATATTCGAGGAATGGGAAAAGAACCATCAGGTATTCTTTATCGGCCAGGCAGACCAATATACACTATATGATTATTGGCAGGTTCGTCCTGCTAATCTGGCCTTTTATTCCTCAGCATTTACTAAAAGTTTGTTTGCACATCCGTGTAATACGCATGAGCGGGTGGTGAAGAGCGGTAAGAGACTTACGATCAAGATCTCTGTTCCGCGTGTCGAAAAGAACCAGCGCGTGGCTATCACCGGAAATCAGGACTGTTTGGGCAATTGGCATCCTGATAAAGCGTTAATATTGAGTTGCGACACCTTTCCCGTCTGGCATATAGACTTGGATGCGGGGGAGATTTCCTATCCGTTGGAATATAAGTTTCTGATCTGCGATGATCAGCAGCAGCCTTTATATTGGGAAGAAGATGAGAACCGTGTCTTGAATCTGCCTTCGCAACAGGTGGGAGAGACGGTGATCGTTTCGGGCCTTTATTTTCGTGATAACCTGCCTTTATGGCGGTGTGCCGGTTCGGTGATCCCGGTCTTTTCCTTACGTTCGGAGAAGAGCTTCGGAGTCGGTGACCTGGGGGATTTGCGTATGTTGGTGGATTGGGCCAGGAAAACGTGTCAACGTATCATCCAGGTGCTTCCTATGAACGACACGACGACGACGCATACCCGTACCGATTCGTATCCTTATAGCGCCATTTCGATTTACGCCCTTCATCCGATGTACATCAGCCTGCCCGATCTGGGAGAGCTGGCAGATCCGGAAAAGGCGGCCTTTTTTGCCCGGAAACAGGCAGAGTTGAACGGACTGGATGCCGTCGATTACGAACAGGCGGTTCGATATAAGCTGGAATATTGCCGGGAATACTTCAGGCAGGAGGGCGAGGCGATCTTGTCCACCTCTGAATATCGGGAGTTTTTCGCGCAAAACGAGTCTTGGCTGATGCCTTATGCCGCCTATTGCTACTTGCGTGACATGTACCGGACTTCCGACTTCACGCAATGGAAAGAGAACTCCGTATTCGATAAGAACACTATTCGTGAACTTTGTTCCGTGGGAGGCAAGGCATATCCGGAAATATCTTTCTTGTATTTCCTGCAATATGTCCTGCATACCCAGTTTAAGGGTGTTTCCGATTATGCCCGCAAGAACGGGATCGTGCTGAAAGGCGATTTGTCTATAGGAGTGAACCGTACGAGTGTCGAGGCATGGATGGAACCGAAATACTTTAATATGAACGGTCAGGCCGGTGCTCCGCCCGACGATTTCTCCGTAAATGGTCAGAACTGGGGGTTCCCGACCTATAATTGGGATATGATGGAGAAAGATAATTTCTCCTGGTGGAAGAAACGTTTCCGTAAATTGGAAGATTATTTCGATAGTTTCCGTATCGATCATATCTTAGGCTTTTTCCGTATCTGGGAAGTACCGTCGGAGTATGTTCAGGGACTTTGCGGGCATTTCAACCCTGCTTTGCCGCTTACCCCGAACGAAATCGAACAGTATGGCTTGGATTTCAATGAAGCGCGCCTGACTACCCCTCATATCAACCGCGAGTTCCTGCCCGAATTGTTTGGCGATCAGACGGAAGAAGTGATCGGTGCGTTCCTGGCCCAGTCATCATCGCGGCATTTCGTGTTGAAACCTTTCTGCGATACGCAACGCAAGGTGGAAGCTCTGTTTGCCGGAAAGACGGATGAGGCATCCCTTCGGATTAAGAAAGGACTGTTTGCCATAGCCAATGAAGTGCTGTTCCTGCGCGATCCGCGTGAGCCGGATAAATTCCACCCGCGTATTTCGGCTAGCCAGTCCTACTTGTATCGCGAGTTGAGCGCTTCTGACCAATATGCTTTTGACCAGTTATATTGGAACTTTTTCTATCACCGCCATAATGAGTTCTGGAAAGCTCAAGCCTTTAACCGCCTGACTCCGCTGGTAGGCAGTACGAACATGTTGGTTTGTGGCGAAGACTTAGGAATGATCCCGGAATCCGTCCCCGATGTGATGAACAAATTGCAGATATTCAGTCTGGAAATAGAACGTATGCCCAAGACTCCGCAACGTGAATTTTCGGACTTGTACAACCTGCCTTATCATTCGGTTTGTACGACATCCACCCACGATATGACACCGCTCCGTAGCTGGTGGAAAGAGGACCGTGCTAAGATACAGCGTTATTATAATAATGTTCTGGGATATGCCGGGGATGCGCCAGAGGAATGTACGGCAGATTTGGCGACGCAGATCGTTTCCAACCACCTGGCGACGGCTTCGATGCTGGCTATAATCCCTATACAGGACTGGTTTGCAATGGATGACTCCATCAAGCGGAAAGATTACGAAGCGGAACGCATCAACGTCCCGTCCGATTCAAACCATTATTGGCGATACAGGATGCACATCACGTTGGAGAAACTGATCGAGGCAGACTGCCTGAATAACAAGATTACGGAACTGATTAGGAATTCGGGGAGAAAATAAACAGCCAGTCGGTTCTACAGTCGCGGAGGAGCACGCTATTTTTTCAGAAAATAAGTAAGTAAATAGAGTGTTCCTCCGTTATTTTTTTATATATTTGCTTCATTGTAAGTTATAACAGTAGGTTTAAACGAAAAAGTATCCGTGGCTCCCTTCATATGAAGGGGATAGCCGGCTTTTTTGTGGCGCCGGCTATCCATTCCTTATTATAAGAAATATGCAATGGGTACGAACTGAAGATTACTAATTTAAACTTTATAATATATGATGAACAAACTTTACTTTTATTGTCTTGCCCTATTTGTGGCACCGACTTTTTCAGCCTTCGGGCAAACTCAACCCTCGCAGGACGAGAATGGGTATTATTTAATAGAGAGTGCGGAACATCTGAAATGGTTCCGGGATCAGGTGAATGCTTCCGAGCATGAACAAGTGGACACCAACGGTGACGGTCAAATCAACATGGACGACGATACGGTTGTCCGGCTTAATGCCAAACTGACGGCCGACATCGATCTCGGTGGCGAATCTTGGACGCCGATCGGTGAGTATAACAACGGCGAGGAGCCTGATGAAGTCCGTTTCGGAGGCTACTTCGACGGGCAGGGACATGTCATCAAGGGACTGAACGTCCAGCCGATCGACGGGCGGCAGTCGTACGGGCTGTTCGGCTATGTCGCTTGGGGTGTGGTGAAGAACCTCGGCATAGTTGGCGGCACGGTCACTTCCAAAGCCGATGATGGGCAGGAATACACCGGTGCCATCAGCGGGATGCTCAGCTACGGACGTATTGAGAACTGCTTCAGCACTGCCACTGTCAGCGGGACGGCAGAGGGAAGCATCGGCGGATTGACCGGCGGTATGCGCAAGATCAGCAGCGTTTCGAACAGCTACAATGCCGGGACGGTCATCGATCCGTCAGGTATGGCAGGTGGCATTACCGGATACATAGGCAGCGATGCGAGCGTCTATAACTGTTACAATATGGGCAAGGTGACCGGTGGCGCGATTTCGGGTGATGACTACAGCGAAAGCACCCTCCGCTCAGGTGAGGAAGAACTGCCCTCCATCATTGACTGCTATTATCTGGAAGGTGCTGGCTCCGGCACGCTTGCCAAGGCACTTTCGGCTTCCGATTTCGTGACCACCATCAATGAAAAGCTCTTCACCGATCCGAATAACGGTGAGGATTTCCCCTGGGACGGCAAGGCGAACCTTACAGGCGATAGGTTGTCTGTTCCGACATTCGACAGCAGTTCTGTCGTGGAAGTTCCTCTCGATGATGATCCGACGGCTACGGAAACCATCGCGAAGGGAGAAAGCCACATACAGGCGATCGATGGACGTATCTGTATCACGACATCCGAACCGATGAAAGTGCGAGTAGTCAATATTGCCGGGCAGACGGTTCGTACCGTTTCTCTATCGGATGGCTATAGCGAAATGACCGGTTTGGCTGAAGGCGTCTATATTGTCGTCTTGGAAGACGGGACATGCGTGAAAGTCTTGTTACGGTAAGGACGACTGTCAGATATAAAACAAGAAGTCACAGAATTGAAGGAGAAAACGCTCCTCCGGTTCTGTGACTTTATTATGAAAAAGGATTTTGTCGTTATTTTTCCCCTGACATCTTGCAAACCCCGTTGAAGCGGGCGTTCGGTTCGATCTCCAGCGTTTGGGCGAATATATCGCCTTTGATGACGGCGGTCGCTTTCAGGACAAGTTTGTCACTGACGTGTATGGAACCTTCCACTTCCCCTAATATTTCGGCATTTGTGGAAACGATGTTTCCCGTGACGTTCCCTTTCGGGCCGATCACGATCTTGCCGCTACAACTTACATCTCCTTCGATTTTTCCATCCAGGCGGAAGTCTGTTTCCGTCACGATGTCGCCTTTAACGGTCGTACCGGCGGCAAGGGTATTATGCAGGCCGCCATTCGTGTTTTCTTCTTTTTGCTTTATTCCCATCATATATGTAGTTAGTTGCTTATCGCAAATATAAGACTATTTTTTGGCAGAAAGGTTTACTTTATTTACATTTACAGATAAAATAACGAATTATGACAACAAAGATAGAACTGGAGAAAATGAGATTCTATGCCTACCACGGCGTAATGCCGCAGGAGACGAAGGTGGGGAACGATTTCGTTGTGGATCTGATTCTTACGGCTCCATTGGAGCAGGCTGTGAAGAGTGACGAATTGGACGATACGATCAACTATGCGGCCGTCTATGCGGTTGTAAAAGAGCAGATGGATATCCCTTCCAAGCTGATAGAACATGTGGCAGGACGGATTTTGTATGCTCTGAAGGAGCGTTTCCCCCAGCTGGCAGCAGTCGAGTTGAAACTCTCTAAGCTGAATCCGCCCTTCGGAGGTGATGTCCATAGCGCATCGATCATCCTTGGTGAAACTTTCTCCTGAAATCAATCTTTTGCCGGGCTTAGTCCTTCGGCAAAAGATTTTTATAATTTAGCTGGTTCGTTATTTGGCGGGAGGGGCGTATGCTCCGTATCTTTGTAGCCTAAAGCACAAATAATATATTCACCATGGCATTTACCAACAACGTAATGATTGTCCGCCACGGATTGCTGGCGAAGTTAGTGAAACTTTGGAAGGAAAACCGTCTGCTCGAAGAGATAGACCGTCTGCCTATCGAGTTGAGTCCCCGTAAGTCGAAAGTCATCGGCCGTTGCTGTGTGCACAAGGAACGGGCTGTGTGGAAGTACAAGACATTGCCGCTGCTCGGATTCGATATGCAGGACGAGGTCGACGAGCTGACCCCTTTGTCTGAATACGCCAAACAAGCGTTGCTGCGCTCGGAAAACAAGAAAGAGAACCTGATGTGCGTGGTGGATGAAGCCTGTTCGTCCTGCGTACAGGTGAACTATGAGATTACGAACCTTTGTCGTGGCTGCGTGGCGCGCAGTTGTTATATGAACTGTCCGAAAGACGCGATCCGCTTCAAGAAGAACGGGCAGGCGGAGATCGACCATGATACCTGTATCAGTTGCGGCAAATGCCACCAGAACTGCCCCTATCATGCTATCGTGTATATCCCGATCCCTTGCGAGGAAGTTTGCCCGGTGAAGGCGATCAGCAAGGACGAGTACGGGGTGGAACATATCGACGAATCCAAATGTATCTATTGCGGCAAATGCGTGAACGCCTGTCCTTTTGGGGCGATATTCGAGATATCCCAGGTGTTTGACATCCTGCAACGCCTGCGCAACAAGGAACCGATGGTAGCCATTGTCGCCCCGTCCATCCTGGCCCAGTTTGCGGCTCCGGTGGAGAAGGTCTACGGGGCCATCAAGTCACTGGGCTTCCTTGAAGTTGTGGAAGTGGCGCAGGGAGCGATGGAGACGACCCGCCACGAAGCCGAAGAACTGAAAGAAAAGTTGGCGGAAGGCCAACCGTTTATGACGACCAGTTGTTGTCCGTCTTATATTCAGCTTGCCGAGAAACATATCCCGGACTTGAAAAAATATATTTCGACTACCGGTTCGCCGATGTACTACACCGCCCGGATCGTGAAGGAGAAATATCCGGATGCCAAGATCGTGTTCGTCGGCCCGTGCGTGGCGAAGCGGAAAGAAGTGAAGATGGACCCCTGTGTGGATTTTACGCTCACGTTCGAAGAGGTCGGTTCCGTGTTGGCCGGTATGGATATCAAGATCGAAGAGGCACAACCGTTCACCGTCTTGCGTAACTCCGTACGTGAGGCACATGGATTTGCACAAGCAGGCGGTGTGATCAATGCAGTGAAGGTCTACTTGAAAGAAGATCAGGATGCTAGCTTGAATACGATCCAGGTGGCCAACCTTACGAAGAAGAACGTCGCATTGTTGCGTGCATACGCTAAGACAGGCAAGGCTCCGGGACAATTTATCGAGGTGATGGCCTGTGAAGGCGGTTGTGTGACCGGTCCGTGTGTGCATGGCGACCGGTCTGCCGGGCAGAAACAGTTGCTTAAAGAGCTTACTAAATACTAAACGTAAATGATGAAGAAGATTGTTTTACTCTTTTCGCTGGCGGGAGCGTTATTGCTGACGGCATGCGGACCGCGGGAGATTCCTGCGAAAGGAGACTTTACCGTACGTGTGTTTGACGATACGCCCGTACGGTTTGCACCGGATATCTATCCGGAAGCCTATAATGCGCCGGGGGCGGACAGCATTTACCATCTGGTGAACGGGCGTATCATCCTGAAGAAAATAACGTTGCCCGAATACGAACGCAATGTGTCTGTCAAATTGAAGGTGACGATTGCCTCCAACGGCGACCGCTGGGATAAGTCCGGTTCCTGTTTCGTCCTGCCGAAAGAGTCGGGCATCAACCTGCTGAACATCGCTAAGGGAGAAAAGCAGTTCCCGGAAGTGGATAGTACGAAGCTGGAACACATGGTCGGGATCGTTGCGGGCGAAGATTATAAACCGACGGTCGAACTGATGCGTTTCATGACACCTTTCGGGGTAGGACATTTCAGTGCCCCCGACGACAGTCTGACGCATAACCGTAAGCCGGTCTATATCGACCATTGGGAAGATAGCGTCAGCTGGGAACAGGATATAACCGACCTGTATCCACTTTTGGAAGGAGGAGCCTATGTTGGCATCTTTATCGACACCTGGACGACGGAAGGCTATATCGCCAGTATGACGGTCGATGTGGATGAATCCGGCCTGGCTTATGATCCGCTGACCCGCCGCCATGTGGAGCCGTTGATGAATACGGTCTACTACGAGGGGCAGACCTATCCGGATATCTTTGCCCGTCGGGACGTGTCGACGGATTTCGAGATTCCCGCCGGTGTGCGTAATGTCCGGCTGAAATATATCGTGACCGGTCATGGCGGCCATTCCGGTGGTGATGAATTTGTCGAGAAACGCAATATCGTTTCGATCGATGGGAAAGAAGTGTTGAACTTCATCCCCTGGCGTTCGGATTGTGCCTCTTTCCGCCGTTTCAACCCGGCAACGGGCGTGTGGCTGAAAGAGCGCCTGGCTTCTTATATTGCCAAAGACGGTTATTCGGAAAAGAAAGTGGAAGAACCGTTAGGATCATCCGACCTGTCACGTTCCAACTGGTGTCCGGGTTCGGATGTGATGCCTGAAGAGATTCTTTTGACAGATATCGCGCCGGGCAAGCATACCTTCACGGTCAGCATTCCCGAAGCAGCAGAGATAGACGGGAACAAGCTGAACCATTGGCTCGTGTCTGCTTATTTAGTATGGGAAAAATAATGTGCCGATATTTTATTGGCACATTATTCTATTGACACATTATAAAAATAGTATTATTATGGATTCATTGTTACCTTTTTTTCTGTTATGTTTTACCTCGTTTTTTACGCTGACAAATCCGTTAGGGACGATGCCTGTCTTTCTGACCATGACGAATGGCATGAGTGAGGAACAGCGTCGTGCCATTGTCCGCCGCGCTACAATCGTATCGTTCCTGACGCTGATGGTTTTCACTTTCTCCGGGCAGTTCCTGTTCAAGTTTTTCGGTATTTCGACAAACGGGTTCCGTATTGCGGGTGGCATTATCATCTTCACGATCGGTTTCGACATGTTGCAGGCACGCTATGCGAAAGCCAAGCTGAAAGAGGAGGAGGTGAAGACATATGTGAACGACATTTCCATTACGCCCCTTGCCATCCCGATGCTCTGCGGGCCGGGTGCGATCGCCAATGCCTTGATGCTGATGGACGATGCCGTGACATTGGCAAAGAAGTGCATCTTGATCGGGACGATCGGATTGATCTATTTTATCACCTACCTGATCCTCCGCGCTTCCACACGTCTGAACCGTTACATGGGCGAGACGGGCAATAACGTCATGATGCGCCTGATGGGATTGATTCTGATGGTGATCGCCGTAGAGTGTTTCGTGAGCGGTTTCAAGCCGATCATGATCGACATTTTGCAGCACTCGAACCTGTAAAAAAGACAAGGGAAGGCATTGCTTTCCCTTGCAACTCCGGTACAGTCCGGTAAAGAGTGTTGTTTTTTGTATCTACCTGTTTAATATGATGTTATGTTTTAAAGGAAGAGAAAGCGGACAAATGCGGACAGAACGGACACCCGATATATTTATTTTCCGAGCGGGGGATTGATCCCCCCCAAAATGGCAGAATAAATCCTTTTCCCTTTTCCTTTTTCTTTTGCCAAGGGATTAATCCTCCGGCAAAAGAGCAGAATAAATTCTTTTCCCTTTTCCTTTTTTCCTTGCCAGGGGATTAATCCCCTGGCAAAATAGATGATGATACCCTATAGGATATATTTTTTACTCAATAGGGCAGAGCCCTCTGCCCTATTGGGAAGCAGATGGGGTTATGTATGGTAAATATACATTTATTTATGAAAGCCGGTCTTGAGAAAGCCTGGAAATTATGGACATCCGATTTGCAACAGACGTGCATCCCAAAAGTGGTTTTGGGAATGGATTTTAGAGGTTGTTTGTTGATTATTAGCGTTTTAGTAAAATGTCGGAATTTTTATATATCGGGTGTCCGTTCTGTCCGTACTTGTCCGTTTGCCTGCAAAATTCTCTCTGTTCATAGTTCCGTGAATCTCTTTTTCCCCTGTAAATAGAACGCTAAGATCAGGCTTCCTTTTCGCAGCTCCGGAATGCCGGAAAGTTTTGTTTTGGCGAGATTCTCACGGCGGACCGGTTCGTAAGACGGTTTTAGCTCGTGGAACGCCTTCCGGGCCTCATACACGGCACGGGCGTTCGGGTAATGGCCGGTCAGCAGAAACTTGGCAGCGGCGATATAGTCCAGCCAGAAACGTGCATGCATCACGTGCTTCAAATCCTTTTCCGGCAAGTTCTTATATAGCATCAGCAGGTTGTTTCGGAAGTTGAGGAACGTCTTGCGCGGACTCTCGACATTCAGCGTGGCGCCTCCCACGTGGTACACGACCGACGATGGCGTACAGACCAGCCGGTAGCCGCGCGAACGTAGCCGCCAGCACAGATCGATTTCTTCCTGATGGGCAAAGAACCCGGCATCGAGGCCGCCCACCTCTTTGTAAGTGGCCGTACGGACGAACAGGCAGGCCCCCGTGGCCCAAAGCAGGTCGGCAGGCGTGTCATATTGTCCGGCATCTTTCTCGACGACATGCAGGACGCGTCCGCGGCAATACGGATAGCCGTACCGGTCCATATATCCCCCTGCCGCTCCGGCATACTCGAAGTATTCTTTATTCCGTTGGGCGCGTATCTTGGGCTGGACGCCGGCAATCGTTTTGTCGGCGTCCAGCGCGGCGATAGGTGCATCCAGCCATCCCGGAGTGACTTCGACATCGCTGTTGAGCAAGACTGTGTATTCGTGTCCGATATGCTTCAATGCCTGGTTATATCCTTCGGCAAAGCCGTAATTCTTGTCCAGCCGGATGATGCCGACCGTCGGAAACTTTGTTTTCAGCATCTCGATGGAATCGTCCGTAGAGCCGTTGTCGGCAACGATTACATCTGCCCATTCGCCGGGTGTGCAAGCGACAACGGAGGGCAGGAATTCTTCCATCAGCGCGCGGCCGTTCCAGTTTAGGATGACGACGGCAAGACGTTTGTCCGGTTGAAAGTTGAAAGTTGAAAGTTGAAAGTTTTCGTTTGTTTTCATATTGTGTGTGCTTTTTTTGTAATTTAACTTTCAACTCTCAACTCTCCACTTTCAACTCTCTTATGTTTCCATCTCTTATGCGTCCAAAGCCACCCCGACGGATTGCGCAAGATACATTTTTCCATCAAGCGGGCATATTGTTCGGTAATCCAGTTCTCAGGAGTCTCTTTGGGAGTCTCGGTCACCAGTTTCATATCTATGGTATAGTAGCCGCGTTTCACCTGCTTCGTGTCGAGGAATATGACCGGCAAATCCAGTTTGCGGGCAAGGCGTTCGGGGCCGGTCAGGATGGAGGAATCTTGGTTCAGGAAGTTCGTCCAGTAGTGCAGGTTGTTCCGGCTCGGTGTCTGGTCGGCGATAAAGATCACGACACAGCGGGTTTTGTCTTTCTTCAGGGTGATGACATCGCGCACGGTGTCCTGTTTTTTGATCCCAAAGGAACCGAATTTTGTACGCAGGTTAAAAAACAGGCGATCGAATGCCTGGTTGTTGAGGGGTCGGTATATCTGGTAGATGCGGGAATCCTTGAAACGGGAAGTCGAGCCGGAAAACCATTCCCAGTTGCCGTAATGTCCCATCAGGAGGATAAAACAGGTGTGTCCTTTCTCCATCAGCGTGTCTACCAGTTCGGGATTTTTCAGGAAAGCCCGGCGTTGTAACTCTTCGAGGGAGATGTGGGCGAGCTTGATCGTCTCGACCACGTAGTCGGCGAAGTGATGGTAGAACTCGCGTTCCAGCCGGCGCAGTTCGGTGTCCGATTTATCGGGAAAAGAGGCTTTCATATTTTGCCTGACGACTTTCACCCTGTATCTGACGACCTTATAGACCAGAGCATAGAGGATATCCGATAATATATAAAGCGCCCACATCGGCAATAAGGCATGAACCTTTACCCAACTGTAGATAAGCGCATATTGTATTTTATTCCACATGATGGTTTTATTAATTTTTATTTGTGTAAATGCTGATTTATCTGTTGCTTTTCTCTTGAAAGAAAAGTAACCAAAAGTTCAAGGCTAAAGTTGCTTCGCTACTCCGTTCCCTTCGTTCGCTGTCGCGTCTGAAACTCGCTTCGCTCAGACAGCAGACGTTCCGGGTGCTCACTACGGTCTCTGCGCTTAACGCTCACCGGCTTAGGCCGGAAATAGAGCCTGACGGCTCTTCGGGGATTGCCGATGCTACCTGCTCCTTTGCGATCCCACATTTGATGTGGGAACAGGCTTGTCCCCCGTGCTTGACACGGGGGTGCAGAAGAACTGTCGGTTAAGCCTTGATCTTTTGGCTACTTTTGGATCAAGCCAAAAGTAACGGATAAATCATTTATTCTATAATCTTTACTACTAACGCCGTTTTGTCCTCGTTCCAACCTTCCAGTATGACCTGCCGGGTTTCGTTGACCAACGAGTGGTCGTACGGGATCTCCACCTTGATATAATTCTCCGTGAAGCCGTGCATCATGCCTCCTTTGCGTGTTTGTTCAAACAAGACATTCGCCTTCTGGCCGATATGCGCTTCGTAGAAAGCATGGAGCTTACGGTCGGATATGTCCAGCAATTGCTGGCTGCGGGCATGCTTGGTTTTCGGGTCGACGACGTGGTCGATCTTGAGTGCCTGCGTACCCGGCCGTTCCGAATAGCTGAACACGTGCAGCTGGCTGATGTCCAAGCTTTCGATAAAGGTGCGGGCCTCCTCGAAACAGGTATCCGTTTCACCCCGCGTACCGACGATCACATCGACGCCGATAAAGGCGTGCGGCATGACCTCTTTGATCTTTTCGATCTTATGCCGGAACAGGGTCGTGTCGTAACGGCGGCGCATCAGTTTCAGCACCTCGTCGCTTCCGCTCTGTAACGGAATATGAAAATGAGGAGCGAAACGTCTGCTGCATGCCACGAAATCGATCGCCTCGTCCGTGATCAGGTTCGGTTCGATGGAGGAGATACGGTAGCGTACGATCCCTTCCACCTTGTCGAGGGCGCGGATCAGGTCGATAAACGTCTCCCCGGTGCTCTTCCCGAAGTCGCCGATGTTGACGCCTGTCAGCACGATCTCTTTTCCCCCGTTTGAGGCGACCTCTTCGGCCTGCTTCACCATGCTGGCGATCGTCCCGTTGCGACTGCGTCCGCGGGCAAAGGGGATCGTGCAGTAGGAACAGAAATAATCGCATCCGTCCTGCACTTTCAGGAAATGGCGCGTACGGTCGTCTGCCGAGCAGGAAGGGGAGAAAGTACGGATATCTTTCGTCCGGGAAGCGATTATGGCGCCTCCCTCTTCTCTCTTTTTCAGATCGTCCAGATACATTAACAAATCCAGCTTCTGCTCGGCTCCCAAGACAAGGTCGACTCCTTCGATATGGGAAACCTCTTCCGGCTTTAACTGGGCGTAGCAACCGGTCACGACGATGAACGCCCCTGGGTGCTGTTTGCCGATCCGGCGGATCGCCTGGCGGCATTTCTTGTCGGCAAGTTCTGTCACGGAGCAGGTGTTGACAACGCAAATATCGGCCTTTTCACCCGGACGTGCTTTGCGTACGCCCTGTTCGGCAAGGACTTTCCCTATGGTCGAAGTTTCGGCGAAATTCAGCTTGCATCCTAAGGTATAGTATGCGGCTATCTTGTTCTCAAAAACAGTCTTATCAATCATTGTCTTTTAATTATCGCGCAAATTTACGGAAAATGTTTGGAGATAGTATATTCTTATCGTTTATTGTGGAACCGGTAACCTATCCCTAACATCAGGTTGTTGGGGTCTTTGAATTTGCTCAACTGGTATCCCACGTGCAGGAACAGGTTGCGTGTGACAGATGTTTTCAGTGCCAGGATTTGGTACATCCCTTGCGTATCGGTGCATTTGTGGTAAACATTGTAGCCTATGCCTACATTGATCGTGAAGATCGGCATGACCAGTTCGCCCCGTACGGATAGCCCGACTGCCAATTGTTCCTTGAATGGCGGACGGTAAAACCTGTGCTCGGCCTGGTCGTTGTAGTCGGCTTCGTATTCCTTGATGTTGGCACTTTCGTCGTATTGTACGTCGAGCGATGCTCCGGCACGGAAATATTGGTGGAAGTTATACATAGGATTGAAATTGAATCCTAATACGCCGAACGAGCCGGGGGCGAGGTAGGCTTCATCGGGCTTGATAACCCCTTTTCGTTTCGAGGCGCCATATAAGACGATGTCGTAGCTGATGTGAGGTTTGATGCGTTGTGTGGTCCGCCTGCCTGACATCACCGTCCCGGCATTTGCTCCGAAGGTGTGCACCAGGCCTATCCTGCCTCCGACGGTATTGACGCCTGCGTTGGGGTACTGGGTGTTTCCGTTGGAGAAGTGGCTCAGGTCGATGCCTGCCGTCAGTTGCCATCCTGCCGCCAGTTGCCAGTTCAGCAAGAATCCCAAATTGATATAGGCATTGATCTTTGACCCCACAACATAATTATAGGCGTTGGTTCCCGGATGGTACTTTTTCCATCCGAAAGAGGCCCCGAAGTTCCATTCGTAATCCAGTGACAGGCGGGAGGAGAGCCGGGCTATGCGTGCTCCCTGGAATGCATATACTGCAACCGGAGTCCCGATCTCGGCCTTGTCAAAGAAAGAGTGGTATGAGACACCGATTCCCTGGTACGTGTGCGGGTATAATTTCCCGTAGCGCGAATCGGGATGAAACCGGAAAGAGTATTTCAGGTGTGCCGACACGGACTTACGCAAGGGTTGCCATGCAGCGTTCTCGCCGGCAAAGAACTCATTGGTGGGGATGAGGTAGACGGGACGGAAGTCGATACCGACCCCGTGTGTGAGCGGATGGCGGGAGACGGTGTCGTTCGCCCCTGTCTCTTGTGCACATATACGAGTGCATCCTAACACACATATTGTTATAAGTACTTTCCAGTTCTTCATGTCTCATCCGTTTATTCGGTTGCCAAAGATAGGTAAAAATTTAGTTTGTCAAACCTTTGGGTATTGTTGTACTGTTGGTTAAACTCTGGCTATCTGTTGTGTATTTGTCGGATAGTCTGTATTTTTGCGCAAATTATAATACAGTGTGCAGTATGATACAAGAGAATTTTATCAAGATATACGAGAAAAGTTTCAAGAAGAACTGGGAACTGCCCGCCTTGACGGATTACAGCAAAGGGACGACCTTTTCTTTCGCCGATGTGGCCAAAGAGATTGCCCGTATCCATATCCTATTTGAAGAATGTCAGATACGGCGGGGAGATAAGATTGCTCTGATCGGAAAAGACAGTGCCCGCTGGTGTATTGTTTATATGGCCGCTGTGACCTACGGAGCGATTATAGTACCTATCTTGCAGGACTTCAGTCCGAACGATGTGCATCATATTATCAATCACTCCGAGTCGGTTTTCCTTTTTGTCAGTGACCGTATCTGGGATACACTGGAAGAGGAAATGATCGAGGACGTGCGTGGTGTCTTTTCGCTGTCCGATTTCCGTTGCCTGCATCAGCGCGATGGTGAAAGCATTCAGAAGCTTTTGAAAGGCATGGATGAGAAGATGGCGGAAAAGTATCCGGACGGTTTCGGCAAGGATGATATCGAATATGCGGAACTGGACAATGACAAAGTGGTCCTGTTGAACTATACTTCCGGCACGACCGGTTTCAGTAAAGGGGTTATGCTTACCGGAAACAACCTGGCGGGGAATGTGATGTACGGCATCGAGCTTGGCGTATTGTACAGGGGGGAACGCGAACTCTGTTTTCTGCCGTTGGCACATGCTTATAGTTGTGCGTTCAATTTCCTGGTTCCGATGGCTGTCGGGGCGCATGTCTACCTGTTGGGGAAGGTTCCTTCTCCCAAAATCCTGTTGAAAGCCTTCGAGGAGGTGAAACCGAACCTGATCCTGACGGTCCCGTTGATCCTGGAGAAGATTTACAAGAAAATGATCCTGCCGCAGCTTAGCAAGACGACTATGAAGGTGGCGTTGAATATTCCATTGCTGGATTCCCGTATCTATGCACAGATACGGAAGAAACTGGTTGATGCCTTCGGCGGACGTTTTCGTGAAGTGATCGTGGGAGGAGCGGCCATGAATGAGGAGGTGACGAATTTCCTTTATAAGATCAAATTCCCGTTCACGATCGGTTATGGTATGACGGAATGTGGACCGCTGATCAGCTATGACCATAATGACGAGTATGTCCCCGGTTCATGCGGCCAGATATTGAAGGGCATCATGAAGGTGCGTATCGACTCGGAAGATCCTTATAATAAGGTAGGAGAAATTCAGGTGAGCGGCGAAAATGTGATGAAAGGTTATTATAAGAACGAGGAAGCGACTTCCAAGGTTTTTACGGAGGACGGCTGGTTGCGTACGGGTGACTTGGGGACGATCGACGCCGATAACCGTATTTATATCCGTGGCCGTAGCAAGACGATGATCTTGGGGGCGAGCGGACAGAACATTTATCCGGAAGAGATCGAATCGAAGCTGAACAACTTGCCGTTTGTAATGGAAAGCATCATAATAGAGAAGAACGGTAAGCTGGTAGGGCTTGTTTATCCGGATTACGATACGGTGGACAGCACGGGAATTTCGCATGAAGATCTTCCGATCATCATGGAGCAGAACCGGATCGAACTTAACAAACTTTTAGCACCTTACGAAGCTGTTTCCGCCCTGCAATTGTATCCGACAGAATTCGAAAAGACGCCTAAGAAAAGTATTAAGCGTTACTTGTATAGCAACTATTGATTAGTTTATATAGTCTGTAAATCAGATCGTTGAGGCTTGTGTATAAAATATTTTGAAAAAAAGCGCAATATGTTGTACAACATATTTGATTAATACATACATTTGCATCGTTTTAAGACAAGAAGATATTATAGACCGTTTAAATTAAAAAAACAAAATGAAAAAGTTAGTTGCATTTGCTGCTGTTATCGCAGCTGTATCATTCGCATCTTGTGGCAACAAATCAGCAGAAAACACTGAAGTTGCAGAAACTGAAACAGAAGCTACAGTAGAAGAAGTTGTCGCTCCTGCTGAACAAGCTACAACAGAAGAAACTGCGGTTGCTGAAGGTGATTCAACTGCTGTTGAAGCTCCGGCTGCTGAAACTGAAGCTGCTCCTGCTGAATAATCATTCGGCAATTAGTGACGAGGACAGTCTGTATGCATGTAACATACAGACTTTTTTTGTTTTTAAACTTATGTAAATTATATATATATGAAACGAACACTATTACTCCTTCCGGCTATTGCTTGCCTGAGCCTGTCTGTTTTCGCACAGGTTCCTGTAGATAAAACTGTCTCGTTGCAGAGTGTTGAAATCCAGGGAAAACGCTTTGGAGGCTTGACCGGTGGGGAAGTGAAACGCCTGCAGGTGGACAGCAACCTGAGTGGCCTGACGGGGACGACAGCCGACGTATTC
>NZ_MNQY01000012.1:0-278 GCF_001915675.1 Parabacteroides sp. merdae-related_45_40
CATTCAATCGGCTCTCACGCGCGTTCCATAGCCCGGGGGTACAGGAGAGCTTGCAGCTGAACTGCGCCATCGTGCGGTTGAGGGTGATCCGTCCCATGACCGGGGCCTTGCCGGTCTTGTCCGGCTCGCTCTTTTTCAGGTAGAGCAGCACCTTGAATTTTTCCACTTTCATAACGCTCTTTTTAGGTTGTAAAAATACTCCTTTGAAAAGCGTCCTTTGGCATGCAAAACATTGATAAACAGTGAATACAAATCCGCTTTGTTCCTATCGGTAAAAA
>NZ_MNQY01000012.1:287-3526 GCF_001915675.1 Parabacteroides sp. merdae-related_45_40
CCGCTTTGTTCCTATCGGTAAAAATTCGGTTACCTGCCGTTGTTTCCGAAACAGGCGGCTAACAGTCTGGTAACTGAAACGTCGCAATATTTTGTTGTCCTTTGCAGGAATGTCTGTTCTGCAATTCTTGAAAAATGCTTAATTATAAACGTTTTACGTTTAATTCTCGTCATTCTGTTTTTTATTGCATTTCTAAATATTACTTACACAGCCCGTCATAGCTATGCCACAAGCATTTGCCTTGCAAATGGCGTGAGTATGGAGAATGTTGCTAAGATGTTAGGTCATGCAGATACAAGCGTAACAAAACACTATGCAAGGGTATTGGATCAGAATATTTTCAAGGATATGCAAAAAGTAAATAGCTGCCTGTCGGAATTGGCTATATAATAAAAATAGTAGCTAATATTGAAAAAGGATTGGGAAGAATGAATTTCATTTTCTCAATCCTTTTCTTTTATAGTAAGTTTTCCAGAACTCAATATGAAGCATTGACAAAGGTAAGTTCCGTATTTAGCCTGTTCAAGTCCGAGCCTTCGGTTTAGATGAAAATCTTCCTCTCACTATGTTCGAGCGTATTTTCATCTAAAGACTTGCACAGACTAAATACTTCACTGGAAAAGTCAATGATTCAAATTAAATTCCGAAAAACAATGTTTTTGGGCTTGGCAGGTTACTCTTTCCAGCTTTCAAAGTAGTGCTTTTGAAGCAGTTTATCAATATCGCTTTGGCGATAGATGATTTTACCTTTTATCTGGATAAAGGGGATTAGTCCTGTATCTCACCACACCTGCAAGGTTCGCAAACTGACATTTAGTTTCTTGGAAACCTCATTATTAAAAAGAAAACGTTCCCCGTTAAGGTGGGGCTTGTAATGTTTGACAATAGATTCAATGCTGTCCAGCATCGAATCGAGCGAAGAAATAAATTCTTTGACTTGTGGGGTATCTTTATTTATTAGTTCCATGATTGAAAGATTGTTTTATTGAAATATTGATTTCAAGATGGCTAGATGGCTGATTAGTTGCGCAGATAGTCACCCAACGATGAAATACTAAGTATATCTTTTGCCGAATCATAATCTATATAGAGCCGTTTAGACGCAATGGCAATAAAATACTGGCTACCATCTTGCTGTATCTCATAAGTAGCGGGTGAAGCCTGTTTGGTAGTTTCCGATACATATATAATAGAAAAGAGATACTCTTTGTCGCTCCAATAGATGATAACCGTGGGATTCAAATTAACACTTTCCCATGTGCCGACAATGAAAAATAGGTTGAAAGACGGGTAATCTTCTTTAGTTCTTTTCATAAGGCATAATTTGTTTGGGTGATTGATTTTGTGTTTCACTGTTCGCAATAATTCTTTCAATATCGGAAGACTTATAATAAATTTTGCTGCCGATTTGAGAATAAGCCAGCCGTCCACTACTACGGTAATATTACAGTGTTCGTTTACTAAAGCCCAACAACAGACACACTTCCTGACTATCCATCCAGCCAGTTTTCTACTTTCTGGATATGAGTGCTGCACAAACTTTCTATTGCAAACTCGGTGAATCGTTCGCAGACATACGAAAAGGTTCTCTTTTCAATGGTTACTACTTCCATACTTTTAATTTTTAATGGTTTATAAAACGTGTTGATTCTATTTTCATCGGCAAATGAAAATAGAATCAAGAGCCGTTTTCAAAACTGTCTGAAAGTGGTATATCCTGTCTATCTCTGGCTCAATTCATTTGGAATATACTCATAGGATATTCTTTTTTTTGAACGTATTTACATAGAAAGTCAAATGGAAATAGAGATACGAAAAGATTTATCGCTTATCTTTGCCACATGACTACCAATAAGATAACTCCCGAAAAATTATGGGCAAGACAGCAGATCAGCCCGCTAGATGTGGACTATGATTCGTGGAATGAACGCAGGGCCTCCATACAGGCATTCTCACAAATGAGCCAGAGTTGTATCTTTACGGTAGATGTTTTCAAAGAACGATACGATTTTGCATCCGATAACTTTGCGACTATCTTCGGATATAACCCTATATGGATAAAGACTATTCGTAAACAGGGCGATTTGCAGGAGGAACGGATTCACCCTGACGACCGGACGCAACTCATCGAACACCAGATTGAACACGGATAGTTCATCTATTCACTTCCGCAGGAACAGAGGAATGATTATCAGCAGATATTCCAAATTCGTATGCTGAATGCCCAGCAGGAATATGTGAATGTTATCAGTCGCCACCAAGTGATTCAGAAAGACAAGAACGGAAAGGCGTGGATGATTATGGGAGTGATGGATCTTTCACCTGACCAAACACCTATGGAGCGAATTAAGCGAACGATTATTAATCGGAAGACGGGTGAGATACTTGCATCGGCAGTTGTTCCGGCAGACCAACAATTAACCAAGCGGGAAAAGGAAATACTTTTATTAATCCGACAGGGCTTTTTGAGCAAGGAAATTGCTTATAAACTGAACCTTAGTATTTACATGGTGAACAATCACCGCAAGAATATATTGGCAACACTGAATGTCGATAATGTGATCGAAGCCATCAACCGGGCAGAAAGTTTCGGTATTCTCTATTGATTATGGCAACCAATCCAAGCTATTTGTTAGCGGATTGGTTTTTCTCCATTGTTCCAGTTCTTCGTAACTACGAACTCCACCCACGAAAACAGCATGATAGATTTCTATGCCGGGAATCTGTACCCCATCCGGCACATCGAATTTAATTTGAAGGATAGTATTCTTGATTTCAGGAGTAAGTCGGTTCGTTATGGCAGCAGTTACTTTTTCTACCACACCATCATATTTTGAGCCTTTACGAATATGAATCATGTCGAACTTCCACGTGTTCATGTCCTCATCTTCGTAGATGGAGTGCCATTCGATGCACTCTTCTTCTGTCTGAATTAGATTTTTAAATTGGATTTCCTTTAAAGAGAGCTGTTCGGCAAGTTCCTGCATCACAGAAAAGCTGGCTGCAATATCCAATGTATCGGTATATATATGCAGGTCTATATCCCTACTCTTTGCCAACAGACCGGATTTGAGTGAGCCTACCAAATGAACGGTTGCCCCAATACGTTCCCATGCCGGGATAATACCGGTATGTTCCAATATATTCCAAGCGGTTTGCTGATTATGTAGGGCAAGTTCAAGAATATCCATATCGTTCATTTTGAGCATGCAAAGATACAAAACTTATGGATATATAGC
>NZ_MNQY01000013.1:0-3225 GCF_001915675.1 Parabacteroides sp. merdae-related_45_40
ATAGTATGACAGTTGTTTTTCAAAATAATCCTATAATGCAATAAAGCAGGCCGATGAGGGCTATGCAAAATTTATTTCAGAGAAATTTAAACAGGCTCTTAATCACGACTCTTGGCATGTTAAAACATATTATCAAACATTTACATACGGTATTGATATGATTTTAAAACAAATACATAACATCAGCTTGGTCCTATTATTAATTTGCTCATCTTGCATAGACACTAAAGTCGATTCTATATTTATCAATTTAGAGCATGCAGAGAGTAGCATAAACTATTCTTCTATATTTGAACGGGTTGAATATATTAATTTAGATGCAGGAGAAGAATGTTTATTATCAGGAATCAAAAAAATCTATTTTGATTCAGATACACTTATTTTTCAAGATTCTAAAAATGAGGGAGTTTTCGTTTTTAATTTAAAAGATCATAAACTGGTGAGTCACATCAATAGGATTGGTCAAGGGCCAGAAGAATATCATAAAGACAATGCAATAGCTGTTGATTCTACTTCGAATTTAATACATATCTATGATATGATGAATTTCAAAGTCAATGTTTATACCTATAAAGGAGAATATGCATATTCATATAAAATAGAATATTTTATGAGAGATTTTGCATGGATGGACAATCTGTTATTAATCATACAACCTTGTATAAATAAGGTGTATAAGAGAAACGGTGTTTGGCTTTACAAGCCGATCGAAAAACAAGAATCTTTGCTGTTAGAGCATGATGGAGATGATCAGTCTTTTGAATTTATGTCTACCTATATCGAACAATCAGAAAATAAAATTTACTATTACGATCGAAACGACGATTGCATCTATCTTATAAACAATAAATCCATTTCCAGACTTTACAAAATAGATTTGAAGCAGAAAGTGCCATTAGACATACGAACTGCATCAAATCAAAATCCCAAAGATTTAAATATGAAATCAATGATGTTTGATTTTGTTCCCTCTCCTCATTCTGTATTGTTATGCTATTTTATGTTTGGAGAAAAAGAGAATCCATATAGGTATGTTCTAATTAATTCGAAAACAAAAGAAACCATCATATTTAAAAAATTTATAAATGATATGGATGATATTCTTTTCGCTGACAATAAGATATTCTGTATTAATGATCAATCATGGTGTAGGCTCTCTCAACAATCCGAAGACAGTGAAACAGTACAGTTGCAAATTATGTATTTAAAGGATCAATTTGTTCATCATTAATAAAATGAGCAATAATCATGAAACATTATGGAACAATCAAGAGAATTCTATCGAACAGAATAGACATATTAACTCGCTGATGGTGAGATTTATCCGGTAAAATAAAGCAATTAACAGGAAAAAGAAAGGAGTTCCTGCCTACAGCCTCACAAACGTTAGCAGAAACTCCCGGACTTTCCCTCATTCAATAACAAATAAAGAAGGAGGTAACGGCAAAAGTAGTAAATTTGAAACAAACGACAAAAGGGTTAGAAATCACCCGTCTCGGGAAATGATACCGGGTGAAAGGTTCAAAAACAAACATAAGTCTATAAATTCCTAAAACAAAACGAAAATGGGAAAGAAATTTTTTGGCGTAATCGCTTTTGTTGCGATCGCCACCGCCGCCGGCTGGAACTACCAGCAAAATAAACAAAGTGTTGAATTGTCGGACTTGGCATTGGAGAATGTCGAGGCATTGGCAAGAAATGAAAGTGGAAAGAACAATAAGGCATTGGCTCAAAAGGCGAATAGAGAATACTGTTGTACTCCTTTAAACGGTAATAATTGTACTCAATCACCAGCTTGTTAGAATGTTAATATTAGAGATATGTCAGAATTTAATTCGCAAATAATGTCTTATAAGATAAATTTGGGCATATCTTTTTGAATACTTCTAATCATCAAATTATTTCAAATGAGAAAGTCTATTTTTTTTCATGATCAACAGAGAGTCTGGCTCCTTGTTTGTTGGGTCTTTATCACATTCGGTTGCCTTCCTGAGGAACAGAGGCTTACATCCGTTCCTGCCATAGAAGTAGACATAGCTTCAGATACAGAGTTGAAATTGTCAGAATACTTTGAGAATTTTCGAATGTTCAAGCTTCCGACGGATACTCTTATGGGGAAAATAGAGAACATTAAGTGTGAAAATAATAAAATTTATATCTCTGATGGACTAACTCTTTTTGCTTTCTCCGAAGAAGGAGAATTAGCCCTTTGCTTAGAGAAAAGAGGTGAAGCTCCAGATGAATATTCTGGGATTTCAGATTTTGTGATAGACGGTGAAAATATTATAATATTGGACAGGAATCAACAAAAAACAATAACGTATGATCATTCAGGAAATAGTATTTCAACATTTCATCTCAAGTACTATGCACAAGCTATTTCGCCGATAGTGAATAATACATTTTTTTTATATAACGGATTTGATACAAGTCACAAATTGCATCGGATTAAAAATTGGAAAGAAGATTCCGCATTTTTAGAAGTAGATAAAAACCAAACAGGATACTTGTTCATATTCGCTCATCACAATTTTTATCAAGATCATGATTCTATTTATTTTTTTCAACCGATCAATGATACTATTTACAAGTCTGTTGAAGGCGGAAATATGAATCCGTTCCTCCATATCGACTTTAAAGGGAAAAATATACCTACATCTTTTTTCAGTGATAAGAAATATGAAAACGTTAAAGATTTTTTTGACAATTTGAATAAAAGATCTTATGCCTATGGTATTTATAGTTTTATAAGGGATAAGCGATTCACGATGTTCGGTAGTTTCTATCAGAAAAATAAAAAATTGACATTATTCGACCATAAAAATAAATCATCGAATACTTTCGGTACAATTAAAGATGATGTTTATTTCAAGGGTTTGACGATCCCTATATCTCAATTTATTTATCATGCAAATAAGGATGGTTCTATCGTTGTTCCATTGGAAGCCTATTCTGTAGTTGAATGGCGAAATACATACACACCGTCTGAGCCATTCGGAAGTATAATCAATACAACAAAGGAAGATGATAATCCATTGCTTTTGATCTTCGATTTCAAACAGTAGAACCAATCACCATAAGTTTATAAATCCCTAAAATAAAACAAAAATGGGAACGAAAATTTTTGGCGTAATCGCTTTTGCAGCGATCGCCGCCGCAGGCTGGAACTACCAGCAAAACAAAAATGAGGTTCAACTCTCTGACTTGGCATTGGAAAATGTCGAG
>NZ_MNQY01000040.1:0-41283 GCF_001915675.1 Parabacteroides sp. merdae-related_45_40
AGATCACCCTTGCTGTTCCTTAGTACGGAATGCCAGCGCGTACATGCGCATCTGCTTGACCATTGCCACCAGGCCGTTCGAGCGGGTAGGGCTGAGGTGCTCTTTCAAGCCGATCTTTTCAATGAAGTAAAGATCGGCATCCAGTATTTCTTGCGGGGTGTGGTCGGACAGGATGCTGATCAGCAAAGAGACGATCCCTTTGACGATTACCGCATCGCTCTCGCCTTTGAACAGGATCTTGCCATCTACGTAATCCGCCTGCAGCCAAACACGGCTCTGGCAACCTTCGATCAGGTTGCTTTCCGTTTTATACTTTTCCTCCAAAGGGGGAAGCGAGTTACCCAAGTCTATCAGTAACGCATACTTGTCCATCCAGTCGTCGAAGTCTGCAAACTCTTCGATGACGTTGTTTTGAAGTTCATTGATTGTCATTTCTTTTCTATCTTTTATCTGTTATATACAACTTCGAGTACTGTCTGGCCGACGGCTTTCAGTACGTTTTTGTCTATATTGCTCATGTTGTCGTTCTGCGTATGCCAATGGTCACGGAAACCTTTGTCCGAGTTCGGATCATAGTTGATGATATCCAGGCAAGGAATACCGGTTTCTTCGATGACTGCTTCATGGTCGTCTGTCACGCCTCCGCCGTTTGCGTTGATGAAATATTTGCCGTATCCTAAGTTACGGGCCGCTTCCCATACTTCATCCACATAACGGGCGGCATATTTCATCGAAATATATTCTTTATAGAAGACCGCATCTTTGGCGCCGACCATGTCGAGTAGAATACCGAATTCGGCTTTGTAGCCCGGTTTGTGCGGGTTCTTCCCCCAGAAGCGACTGCCGAGGCACCAGGTGTCGCTCGTGTCGTTGTACCTGTCTTTAGCAAATTCGGGGGTCCCGTAGTCTTCGGCATCAAAGAAGATGATGTCTACCCCTGTTTCGGGAGCCTTCATTCCCATTTGTCGGGCGATTTCCAACAAGGCGCCTACACCGCTTGCACCGTCATCAGCCCCATCCAACGGTTTCTTATGGTTGGCAGGGTCGGGATCGTGGTCTGAATAAGGACGCGTGTCCCAATGGGCGAAAAGCAGGATGCGTTTGTCTTTATCGGGATTGAAGGAACCGATGATGTTACGTGATTCCAATGGGGTTCCGTCGTAAGCTGTAAGTGTAGCTTCCTGTTCGTATACTTGTGCTCCGAAACGTTTCAGCTCGGATGCTAGGTAGTCGCCACAAGCCTTATGAGCTGGCGTGTTCGGGACGCGATAACCGAATGATACTTGTTTTTCGACATAAGCATAAGCACTGTCCGCATCAAACAATGGGACGGTTGTTGCTGGAGCTTTCTTCACTTCCGTTACGGGAACTGTTGTCTCGCTGGTTCCTTTCTGACCGCATGCGAACAGGGTCATGGAGAATAATAATAAAATCAGTTTAGTCATATCTTGTCGTTTATAAGGAGTTATCGGGAGCGGATTGCGCTTTGTTCATCACGCGCAACAGATTACCTCCCCATATTTTAGCAATATCATTTTCTGTATATCCTTCTTTTAGAAGACGCATTGTGATGTTTATCAGTTCATTGCTTGCCCGGCAGCCGATCAGTTCGCCGTCACCGTCAAAGTCGGAACCTATCCCCACATGGTTGATCCCGATCAGGTCCACGATGTGGTCGATATGACGGATCGCATCGCTCAGAGACGCTTTTTCGGCATCTTCGTTGATGAATCCTTTGTAGAGGCATATCTGTGCGACACCTCCCTGTTCGGCGAGCGCCTTCAGTTGTTCGTCCGTCAGGTTGCGCGGATGGTTGCAAAGCGCGCGGGCAGAAGAATGGGAGGCGATGATCGGGTAGGTGCTTGTTTCAAGTGCGTCATAAAAGGTACTTTCGGCGGCATGCGAGATATCGACCAATACCCCTGTCTCATTCATTTTGCGGACGACTTCTTTCCCGAAAGGACTGAGGCCGTTCCATTCCGCGTCTCCTCTTGCTGAGTCGCATATGTCGTTGCTCCCGTTGTGGCAGAGAGTGATATAGGAAACTCCCATTTTCCGGAAACGGGTGATATTCTCGATGTCCTTGCCTATCGCATATCCGTTTTCCACGCCTAACATGATCGCTTTCTTTCCGGCGGCTTTCAGTACGTGGACTTCCTGTGGCGTGTAGGCGATGCACATGCGTGTACGGTTCAACTCCATTTGCCGGTGTATTTCCTGCAGGCGGTTCATGGCGAAGTCCGTCGCTTTCAGTAGTGAAGCGTCGTCTCTCGGTCCCTGCGGAATATAGGCTACCATGATCGTCGCGTCAATCAGCCCCTCTTCCATGAAAGGGAGGTTTACCTTACCGCCTTCTTTCAACCCGATGTTGAATTCACCCGGAAAGATCATCGGAGTGTCGGTATGGGAGTCGAGCGTCACGTTCCTGTGGTGGATGTATTTGGCTTTTTTGAACAGGCGGGACGATTCGACATGATGCCTGAAAAGTTTCAACATCTGTTCATCGTCATTGGCAGCCATCGCTTCGGGGTGCCACTGGACACTGAATATTTCTTTTTCCGGATGTTCCATCGCTTCGTTGATCCCGTCGGGAGCTGTCGCCGTAGTGATAAATTCGGGAGCCGGCTCTTTGATTGCCTGGTGATGAAAAGAGTTGACCAAAAGTTCTTTTTTATCGTCCAGCATGGTGCGGAGCTTAGAGGGGCCTTCGTTCAGTGTGATGGAATGGGAAACCTGTTCGCGGGGAAGCGTCTGGCTGTGTTTCAGTAGCTTTTGATTGTGTTGGGTATGGATATCCTGGTATATGCTGCCGCCAAATGCGACGTTTAGTATCTGGTGGCCACGGCATATTCCCATGACCGGCAACTGGCGGTTGGTCGCCAAGCGGAGCAGTATCAGGTCGTATTCATCCCGGTAGGTATCTACATCCTGCAAGGCGGGAATTGGTTCTTCCTGCATGTAAAGCGGGTTGATATCGCCACCACCGCTCATGACCAGCCCGTCCAACCCGTTCACTATTGCCGTCAACGCTTCGATATCCGTAATGACCGGGATCAGAACCGGAGCACCTCCAGCTTTCAGTACCGCCTGTACATAGGTTTCTGCTATGCAGGAAAGTCCGTCTTTCCGATTGGCGGATATTCCTATACGGGGAGGTTGAAGATTTTCTTTTTTGGGAATATAATGATCTACTTCCCTGTAGATGGCCTCTAAATTCGGACGACGGAGCTTCATGTATTTATGATTTATGATTTATAATTTCTGAATTATGATTTATAATTTATGATTTATTATCGGTGCATAAATCATAAATTATAAATCATAAATCTTTACGCATCGATGTTTGCGTACGTTGCATTTTCTTCGATGAATTCGCGGCGCGGGCCGACATCTTCACCCATCAGCATGGCGAATATCTGGTCAGCTTCGGCAGCACTGTCGATCGTGATCTGTTTCAGCGTACGGTTTTCCGGGTTCATGGTCGTATCCCACAACTGGTGGTCGTTCATTTCTCCCAAACCTTTGTATCGCTGTGTGTGGATCTGGTTTTCGTTACCGCCGCCATATTTGTCGATGAATGCTTGACGTTGTTGGTCAGTCCAGCAATATTCTTCCACTTTGCCTTTCTTGCACAGGTAGAGAGGAGGAGTGGCCAGATAGACATATCCGTTTTCGATCAGCGCACGCATACGGCGGAAGAAGAAAGTAAGAATCAGGGTGGCAATGTGGCTTCCGTCCACATCGGCATCGGTCATGATAATCACTTTGTGGTAGCGCAGTTTGCTCAGGTTTAATTCTTTCGGATCTTCTTCGGTACCGATGGTGACACCCATTGCGCGGAAGATATTCTGGATTTCTTCGCTTTCGAATACCTTGTGGTCCATCGCCTTTTCGACGTTCAGGATCTTACCGCGGAGCGGCAGGATGGCCTGGAAGTTACGGTCGCGTCCCTGCTTGGCTGTACCGCCTGCAGAGTCTCCTTCGACGAGGAACAGCTCGCAAAGTGCGGCGTCCTTTGAAGAACAGTCGGCCAGTTTACCGGGAAGACCGCCGCCTGTCATCGGTGATTTGCGCTGTACCAGTTCGCGAGCTTTGCGGGCTGCCTGGCGTGCTTGGGCTGCAAGGATCACTTTGTCGACGATTATCTTGGCTTCCTTAGGATGTTCTTCCAGGTAGTAGCCCAATGCTTCGCCGATAGCCTGGTCTACGGCACCGGTTACTTCGTTGTTTCCCAACTTCGTCTTGGTCTGCCCTTCGAACTGTGGCTCTGCCACTTTAATAGAGATGACCGCTGTCAGCCCTTCGCGGAAGTCGTCGCCGGAGATTTCAACCTTTGCTTTTTCAAGCAGCTTGGAGTCGTCGGCATATTTTTTTAGTGTGCGGGTCAAACCGCGGCGGAAACCGGCCAGGTGAGTACCTCCTTCTATGGTGTTGATATCGTTTACATACGAAAATACGCTTTCGTTGAATGAAGTGTTGTAAGTCATGGCGACTTCAACCGGAATACCCTGCTTTTCCGTAACGATGTGGATCACATCCGGGATCAGTTGCTCTTTGGAGCGGTCGATGTAGCGAACGAATTCTTTCAACCCTTCTTCCGAACGGAATATTTCAGATTTATAGCTGCCGTCTTCCTTTACGACGCGTTTATCTGTCAGGCTAAGTGTGATGCCTGCATTCAGGAATGCCAGCTCGCGCAGACGTGCAGCTAAAATCTCGTACTTATACTCGGTCACGGAGAAGATGCTTCCGTCCGGTTTGAACATGATGGTTGTACCGGTCACATCTGTCTCGCCGATCACTTCGATAGAATGAAGTGGCTTACCACAGGAGAATTCCTGCATGTGGACTTTTCCATCGCGGCGGACTTCTGCTCTCAGGTAAGTGGAAAGTGCGTTTACACAGGATACACCTACGCCGTGCAAACCTCCTGAAACCTTGTAAGAGCCTTTGTCGAATTTACCTCCTGCATGGAGCACGGTCAATACGACTTCAAGCGCTGACACGCCTTCTTTCTCATGAATATCTACCGGAATACCACGACCATCGTCTGTAACAGAGATGGAGTTATCTTCGTTTATCACTACGTCAACTTGGGTACAAAATCCGGCCAGTGCTTCGTCAATAGAGTTGTCAACAACTTCGTATACTAAATGGTGGAGACCTTTCTCGCTGGTATCGCCAATATACATGGACGGTCTCTTACGCACTGCCTCTAACCCTTCAAGTACCTGAATACTATCCGCAGAGTACTCTGTGGAAGTATTCTTAATTTCTTCACTCATGAGTCTTTATCGTTTAAAATCTGTAATTATCTGTCTGTCTAAAAAAGCTAACAAATATAGTGAAAATAATTAACTTAGAAGGTATAGGGAGTGTGAAAATAGTCAAACGGAGGTGTATAACAAAAAAAGAGACAAAGTCAAACTTTGTCTCTTTAAAAAAGGTAGCCCGTGGGGGAATCGAACCCCCCTTTCAAGAATGAAAATCTTGCGTCCTAACCGATAGACGAACGGGCCATCAGGTTTAAAAAAGCCGGGCTAACCAGTCCGGCTTTATACTATATAAAGTATAATACCTTATTTTGCAAGTGCGTTGACGTGCTTCGCTAATTTGGATTTCAAGTTGCCTGCCTTATTCTTGTGAATAATGTGTTTTTTAGCAAGCTTATCCAACATAGAGCACACCTTCGGGAACAGAACCTGAGCTTCGTTCTTATCTTCAGTAGCACGCAAAACTCTCATTGCATTTCTTGCAGTCTTAGCATAATATCTATTATGCAGACGCTTTGCGTTGGTCTGTCTGATTCTCTTAATTGATGACTTGTGATTTGCCATTTCTTAGCTATTCTCTTTATTTATTCTTTAATCCTGTTTATTGTAGCCCGTGGGGGAATCGAACCCCCCTTTCAAGAATGAAAATCTTGCGTCCTAACCGATAGACGAACGGGCCATCATGTCAAAGTTTTTACTTTTAGCTCTCTGGGATTGTTGATTTCCCGATTGCGAGTGCAAAGATAGATGTTCTCTTTAAATTGACAAAATATTTGAAAGAAAAAAGTTTTGGGTTAGTCGTATTTAACATCTATTTGGAACTCATATCCTGTAGGTGTATCTCTAAAGCATTGACGGAAATATTTATTTCCCAGATACATACGCATAGCGAAGCTGCCAATAGAAGCAATCCTATTCCAAATATCCAGGCGGCTATGATTTGCCATGAGATATAGATGAAGAACATCGAGACCACGCAAAAGAGTAGGCTTAGCAGACCTAATATCTGCATGGAGCGTGTCAGGTATAACCGTTTCCTAAGATTGGCTATCTGGGCGATGTCTTTCGGGTCGTGTGTCTGTTGATGCTTTTCTTTCAATGTGCGTACGAGGCTCGCATACGAAATAAAACGGTTTGTATAGGCCAATAGGATAAGTGAAACTGCTGAAAATAGCAGTGATGGGGTTGTGAGCGTGAGTTCTTGCATGTTTATATGTTCTTTATAATTTAGTAGTTTGTTATTCAATAAAACAAGGCTGAGAAGGAAAATGTTGTAACTTTGTTTTCCAAATTTCAGTGATATGTTGTGTAAAACGCGTGGGATTGTCCTGCATTCCATTCCATATAATGATAAGTACTCCATTATATATATGTACACGGAGGCTTTTGGACGTGCTTCTTATCTGGTTGCCCGTTCCCGTGGAAAGAAATCTTCTGTCTCGAAAGCGTTGTTCATGCCTCTTTCGGTAGTGGAGATGGAGGTTGAGCATCTGAATAAGCGGGATTTGCATCGTATCCGTGAAACGAAACTCTGCTATCCGTTGACGGACGTGTTTTGTAATCCGGTGAAAAATATACTTGCGCTTTTCCTTTCCGAGATCCTTTTCCGCGTGGTGAAGGAGACGGAGCCGGATTCGCGCCTTTTCGAGTATTTGTTCGAGTCGATACAATTGTTAGAGCTTTCGGATAAGGGGGTGGCGAATTTTCATCTGGTCTTTTTGCTGCGACTCTTGCATTATCTGGGGATATATCCGAACGTCGAATCATATGTGGCAGGTTCTTGCTTCGATATGCTGAATGGCGTGTTTGTCGATCGTATACCGATGCATCGCCATTATCTGAACCGGCAGGAGAGTGTGGTTTTGGCCCGGTTGCTGAAGATCAGCTTCGAGAATATGTCGTTGTATTCTTTTTCCCGGCAGGATCGTGTGAGTGTCATAAACCGTATTCTTGAATATTATCGCCTGCATTTGCCGGATTTTCCCGAAATAAAGTCCTTATCCGTCATGCAAAGTCTGTTCGATTAGCATATTGCTCCTTTAAATACTTGCCAGTTTGCGGAAAAGGTTATACTTTTGCCGCACTTATTATAAAAATGGCTCTGTAGTTCAACGGATAGAATAGAAGTTTCCTAAACTTTAGATCCGAGTTCGATTCTCGGCGGAGCTACAATAAAAAAGGCAATCGTTACGATTGCCTTTTTTATTACCAGTGGAATGCCTCGAAGGTCACCCGGTCTCCGTTTAGGAAACACTTTAAATATTCGTTACCTATTCGAACATCCTCGTAATAATCAGTCCCGTTTGCATATTCGACATAGAAAGAATCGAAATATTCGTCTTTCCAGTCCCAATAAAAACTTGTTTTCAATTCGTCAGTCATACCGTTGGGATAATAGATAATTGTAAAATCTTCTCCCGTATGATCGTTATAGAAGTCGAGCCGTTGTTCGCATTCGTACCCTTTGTTATTGGTATAAAAATCAACCCAGGTATTATTGCATAATGCATCGGTCGCCCAGCCGTAATCATCATAATACGGATCATCCTCACAACTGTTGAACAGACAGAGTGCGGACAGCAGAAATAATAAACCGAGTATATTCTTCTTAATCATGATTCCAAATATTAATCATTCAATGACAAAGATATGAATTAAAACGATATAGAGGAATGTTTGTGCGGCCGTATTGTTGATGGAAAGCACGTGTTTATACAAATTTTATTCGTAATCAGGCAATTCAATATCGGTTGTCTCTTCCCATTTCCCATTGTTGTAGATGCTGATCTGGAATGTGTCGTCGGATTCGGAACGGCTGTAGAGGCGGCCTTTATAACGGATGATTTTGTTTTTTTCCGGAATGATATTGTCGATTTGCCGTTCCCGGATCGGTTCGTCGTTTTTGGCGATGGCCGAAAGGCGGACGGCTATTTTATTGTCGGTGGGAGGTATGAAAGTATAAAAAGAATGTACTTTGTTTACTTCTCCGATCTCATTATTCTTGAATGTATAGGAGAGGATTTGCTTATCCGGGGTTTTTATCCCCTGACCGGTGGCGATGTCCAGCTGATTGGATATTCCGTCGATCTCCATATCGAACTGTTTCAGTATGTCGGAAACCGAATCGGTCGCCATGAACTCAATACGGCTGACGATACGTTGAAGAGAGACATCTTTGTTGGTGATTTCTGCAACATCGATGTTTAGGGATATCATTTCGTAGAATGTATCCGAGATGCTGTCGAAAGAAAAAGTTGAACCGGATAATACAGCGTTTTTTGAATTGTGGGCTAAAAAGTAGAATTTGTAGTCGCCTTGTGGCAAACTATCATATATGCAACTGAAATCCGCATCCAGATCGGTGGGATCGTAAGTGAACTGCTTGTGCTTGATTAATGCAGGAGTATCTTCGTTTTTGAATACCACATATTCGATGGTGGAACATATTTCGTTCAATTCGGCGTCGCTCTCTCCAGCTTTCGAAACCGTCGGTTCCGGAATCACGTTATTCGGTATGCTGCGGGTGGGAAAAGACACTATCTCTTTTTCCATCTGAATGCTGAATTGAATGGGGAAAAACTTTGTTTGCGGGATGACTTTTTCGAGTGAAGAACTGTCGCAACCTGTCAAGTAGAGTACGCAGCCAAGTGCAAAAAACACTTTCTTTCTCATAGTTAAGTTTTTTAGTTGTTTATAATGTTACAAAGGAAAGATAAATAATCAGAAATGAAAAATATTTGTAGATGAATTTAAAAAGATATTTTATATTTGTCGAACAGACACAATGTATTAACCTTAAAAAGAACGAAAAACATGGCACGTCCTGTAACATTATGTACATTGCAGTGGGGAGACTTACCGCTGGATGTTATTTGTGAAAAAGCAAAATCATTTGGTTTTGACGGTGTTGAATTGGGATTACCATCTCATTTGGATGTTCGGCAGACAGATCCGGAATATTATCGGAATATCAAGGTGACACTCGATAAGTACGGTTTGCAACTGTTTTGTATTTCGAATCATCTGGTCGGCCAGGCGATATGTGATAATATCGATCAACGGCATAAATCCGTATTGCCTGATTATATCTGGGGCGATGGCGATCCTGATGGAGTGCACCTGCGGGCGGTCGAAAATATGATTCAGGCAGCCCATGCCGCTAGAATGCTGGGAGTCGACACCGTAGTCGGTTTTACGGGAAGTTCGATCTGGCAATGGCTCTACTCCTTTCCTCCCGTTACCGACGAGATGGTGAATGAAGGGTATGCTGATTTTGCCCGACGTTTTATTCCGATTTTAGACGAATATCAAAAGTTAGGTGTCCGTTTCGCTCTCGAAGTACATCCGACCGAGATCGCGTTCGATACTTATTCTGCCCGTAAGGCTCTTGAAGCGATCGATTATCATCCGGCTTTCGGTTTTAATTACGATCCGAGCCATTTGGGGTATCAGGGAGTGGATTATGTAGACTTCATTAACCAGTTCCCGGATCGTATTTTCCATGTCCACATGAAAGATGTGTATTGGAGCGATACTCCGAAACAGATCGGCGTGTTCGGCGGCCATTCAACTTTTGGCGATGCCCGCCGCTTCTGGAATTTCCGTAGCTTAGGACGTGGAAAGATCCGGTTTGAAGAAATTATCCGTGCTTTGAACGATATCGGCTATCAAGGTCCGCTCTCGGTGGAGTGGGAAGATAGCGGCATGGATCGTGAACATGGAGCACGCGAGTCTTGCGCTTTTGTCAAACAGGTGGATTTCCTGCCGTCGGCACATGCCTTCGATGCCTGTTTTGAAAGATAAGAGGATGTAGGTAAGAAGGGATAAGTGCGGCAAAGGTTTATCCCTTCTTTTTTATTTAGTCCATTTCATACATGTCCGGTTCCTCGCTCCTGCTTTTGTCTTTTTTCTTGTTCATATTGCCGAAGTTGTAGGTCAGGGTAAAACCAACTCTTCTGCCACCACGCCAGTTCTCGGAATCCTGCCAGAAACCGTCTCCGGATGTAATGGTGCGGAATCTGCGGGAGTCCAGCAAGTCGCGTGCATTGATACTTAACGTCAACTTGTCTTTTAAGAAAGATTTGCGCAATCCAAGATCGACTGAGTAGTTCGGTTCGCGGTATCCTTGTGCCATCAAGCGCTTGGAATTATAGTTGCCTGTGCCCTGTAGGGAAACACCCCAAGGAAGACTGACATTGGCAATCATGCGTACGTTCCAGTTGAAGCTTTCATCCTCCTCTCCAATGACAGGAGCTTCCGCTCCTTCGGGCAGATAGCTGAAACCGTCTAATTTGGAGTAGTAGAGGTTTACGGCCGTTGTCAGGCTAAGGATGCTGAATAAATTGTTTTTTCCAACGATTTCCAGACCGCTGTTTTGCTGGCGGGCTACGTTTTCACTGGTCGTGTACATTACATTGTCTGCCGTGTTCAAGAAACGAATGCGCTGGATCACGTCATCTGTCGAGCGATAGTAGCCGGATAATGATAGGGTATGGCCGGATTCCCAGGTCTTGATATAATTCAATTCGAAAGAATGGGAATATTCAGGTGTCAGTTCCGGGTTACCGAAAGAAATGTTGGAGGCATCGGAAATATTGCGGAATGAATTTAGCTGTCCACCCCAAGGACGACGCAGGCGACGGGTATAGTTTACTTGTATTTCATTGTTTTTAGGGAGGGCATAGGAGATAAAGGCACTTGGAAACAACTTGAAATAGTCTTTCTCGAAAGTTTCCGACGGCTTGCCGTTAAATTCCTGGTCGAAGTCCAGCGAGCGGGTATCCACACGCCAATATTCTCCACGTAGGCCGGCTTGGTAGCTCAGATTGTTCCACTTGCCTCCATACGTCATGTACAAGGCATGCACATCCTGGTTATATAGAAAGCGGTTGTAAAGTGCCTGGTCCTGTTCGATGTCGGTAGCGGTTGTTCCGGTATAGGTATCCACAGGGCTGGATTCTCTTTGGAATGTCCCTTTATAACCTGCCTCGATCCGGCTCGCGTCGGATATTTTGTTTGTGTAGTCGGCCTGAACTTCCCAGCTTTTGTTTTTGATGTTGTTTTCCTGAGTTTGATATTCCTGTTTGTCGGTTAAGTCAGTGTCCGTATATCGGGTTGATTGTTCGTAAATGCTTAGTCCGTCGTTTCTCCATTGGTTATTGCTGACGGTTAAGTCTATATTGCTGTTTTCCGAGAATTTGTGTAAGTAATTCAATTCCAGGTTATACATTTTCATGTCCGAGTTTCCGTCTGTTGTACGGTCGCTGGTGTAAACCGTATTCTTTTGCTTGTCTGTCGAAATGTAATGGATCGATTCGTTGTTGTCGCCCCCTCCGGTCATGCCGGTCATGTTGAATGCTAGGTCGTCGCTTTTGGTAATGTGCCAGGTTGCCCCGATACGTCCGAACCAGTTGTTGTGTTGTCGTTTGGAGTTGTTGGTCTGGTCGAGAAAACTATTGTTGGCTGTATTTTCACGACTTGTGATTCCACCGCCTTTCATTTCCCGGTTCCGATAGCTCAGATTGGCGTACGCGTCTACTTTGCTACTGCTGTAGTTGATGTTTCCACTTGCCTGATAACCTCCGTCCGTATCGGCTCCGGCTTTTACGCTGCCGTAGTAACCGGGTTTCCGGTCATCCTTTAAAATAATGTTGATAATCCCGGCTGTTCCCTCCGGGCTGTATTTGGCAGAGGGATTGGTAATGACTTCCACTTGTTTGATATCTTCTGCCGGCATCATTTCCAGTATGTCCGCCTGGTTGTCTGCTGTCAGTCCCGATGCTTTTCCGTTGATCCAGACTGTTACGCTGGAATTTCCACGCAATGAAACAGATCCTTCGTTATCGACTTCCACGGATGGGATATTGGCAAGCAAATCACTGGCCGATCCCCCTTCGGATGCGATATCTTGTGTTGCGTCGAAAACTTTTCTATCGAGCTCGAATCTCATTTGGGGCTTTTTTGCTACGATTTCTACTTCTCCCAATTGGTTGGCATCTTCTTCCAGGGTGAGTTCTCCAAGATTAAGAGTTTGAGAATTGTTGCTGATTGTTATATTTTTAGAAATTTCCGCGTAGCCGATATAGGAATAAGTAACTATATATTCCCCCTTCTTCAGTCCTCCGATACTGTAATTTCCGTCACTTCCGGTAACGGCTCCCTGCAATATTTTGTCCGAACCTTTTGCTTTAACCTGGACGGTTACAAATTCGAGTGGTCCCCCTAATTCGCCGTCCATTACAATACCTTTAATCCTTCCGTCCGTTTCATTACCTTTTATATCCGGAGCCAAACACAAAAGCATACCGGTTAAAAGTAAGCTCATCTTTTTTGTCATCATCTTCCAAATCTGTCTTTTACATTTTACAAAACGATTTATATGACTGCTATCATACAAAAAGGTTTATTTGAAAAATCAAAAATTAGGTAAAATCCTTTTGTATGGTATGATGATGGATCGGGTATGCCATCTCTTTTCCTTACCTTTTAAACCCTGTCAATGATGAAGTTTTTTTACAGGCTCTTTCTGCTGAGTGGAAGGAGGGAAGTTGAAGAAAGAAGAAACAAGCTGTTTTGTGATACATGAATGACTTTTTATTATCTAATACCTGTTAGAGTTTGTTCTACCTTTTATTCCATGATAAAAAGCAATCAAGATGAAGTATTTTTTCATTCATCTTATCCCGATGTCCCGTTACGCAATTCTATAAATAGGAATTGGATGAAAAACTCCTTCTTGCTTAGTACTATGGCTGAAAAATATGATCATTTCTTTTATGAAGAAATTAAGGGGGAATATATTGATTTCCATGAACAATGATGGGGAACTGTTCGTTTGCAACGAACGATGATGTGGTTGCCTTAGGTTTTTCAAAAGTTTTGGTGCCAATATGGTGTAGGTTTTATCATAGTCCTGCAAGAACTGCGGCTCAAATATAGGCAAATATCCACAACTTTCTATAAAAAAACACACAATAATTTAATCAATTCGATAAAAAGTATATTAGATTCTTTGTATCATACAGATATAACCAAGATTCTACAACTTATATATTAAATAATCACTCCAAATCACCGCAGTTCTTGCAGAACTTAATGTAAATATAAAGAATGTATAATCGTGTAAAATTATAAGTCTTTGTGTTTTAGGATCTTTAGGCTATTTTTTATTATAAAATAAAAATGTTAACTTATGAATTTAATCTCAATTAGAAAAAAGCGGAGACCTGCAATTGCTTTATTGCTTTGTACTGGTTTGTTGGGGGCTTGTCCTCCGGATGCCGTTGCTGATGCGGGAGATAGATTGCCCGTCCCTGAAATCCAACAAAGTAAGTCGCCTGTTAAACGTACGTTAGTCGGTACTGTTACGGATGCCTCTACCGGTGAAACACTGATCGGTGTAAATGTTATCATTAAAGGTACTACTCAAGGTACAGTGACTGATCTTGACGGAAAGTTTTCCATTGAAGTAACAGGTAAAGATGAAATCGAAATCTCTTATATCGGTTATAAGACACAAACGATCGAAGTGGGTGATTTAGGCGTCTTGAACGTTAAGATGGAGGGGAATAATGAAGTTTTGGACGAAGTCGTTGTTGTTGGTGCCGGTACTCAGAAGAAAGTATCTATTACCGGCGCGATTACAGCTACAGAAGGTATACAGCTGAAAGCTCCGACATCTTCATTGACCAGCTCACTGGCTGGTAAACTGGCTGGTGTCATTTCTACGAACAGCAGTGGTGAGCCGGGTTCTACTTCTGCGTTCTATATCCGTGGCATCAATACGTTTGGTGGTGTGGCAACTCCATTGATTTTGTTGGATGGCGTGGAAATATCGTCTGGGGACTTGAACCGTATTCCGGCAGAAAGTATCGAAAGTTTTTCGGTTTTGAAGGATGCTTCGGCGACGGCAATCTATGGTAACCGTGGTGCGAATGGCGTCATGCTTGTTACAACCAAACATGGGAAGGAAAATACAAAAGCAACGGTCAACGTGTCGGTCGAGGCTTCTTATTTCCAGCCGATGAATACACCGGAGTTTGCTGATGGACCGACATTCATGCGCACCTATAACGAGGCGCAGCAGGCGCGTAGCGCGACAGTAATTACACCACGTTATTCGGATGAGATCATTGCGGCGACAGAAAGTGGTATCAATCCGTATGTCTATCCGAATGTAGATTGGTATGACATGATTTTCCGTAGTGGAAATTATAATCAACGTGCTAATGTGAACGTATCGGGTGGTGCGTCGCGTGTTACTTATTATATGAGTTTGCAGGCAAACCATGATACAGGTTTGCTCAATGCTGCGGACAATTCAGCTTTCAATCCGAACATTAACCATTGGGAGTACAATTTTCAAAATAACATCAGTTATAAGTTGACGAATACGACGACTGTCAATCTTCGTATGATGGCGCAAATCGGTAGCCAAAAGGGACCGAATAATAAGACTACTGATATCTACAAAAAGGTGATGTATGCCAATCCTGTCTCTTTCCCCGCTTATTTCCCTGGCGAAGAAGATCATATTTATTATGGTAATGCCGAAATTAAAGCAGGGGCTTACGGAGAAAACCCTTACCAATACATGATGGGATCGTTCAGGGAAGACAACTTCAATACGCTGAATACCTCTTTGGATATCTCGCAAGACTTGGGATTTGTCACAAAAGGTTTAAGCGCAAAGGTTTTAGTGAACTTTAAAAATTGGTCAAACTCTTATTATACCCGTTCGCTATCTCCTTATTACTATCAGGTACAGCCCGATAGTTACGATCCCGAAAATGATACCTATGCTTTGCGACTTTTGCAAACTGGTACGGATTATATCAGCCAGTCTGACATCACTAAAGAGGCCGATCAAACATTCTATTTGGATGCCCGTTTGGATTGGAAACGTTCGTTTGGCAAGCATAATATGACTGCCATGTTCATGTATATGATGAGAGAGTATCGTAATGGAGTCTTGCCCAATCGTAACCAGGGTTATTCAGGACGAGCCACTTATGATTATGACAACCGCTACTTGGTAGAGTTCAATTTCGGTTACAATGGTTCCGAACGGTTGGCAAAGGAGGATCGTTTTGAGTTCTTCCCGGCCGCATCTCTCGGTTGGGTATTAAGCGGGGAGCAGTTTTGGGAGCCGATCGCCGATTATGTGGATTATTTCAAGATTAGGGGATCATACGGTTTGGTTGGTAGTGACCAGTTCAACAGTGGTGCACAACATTTTCTTTACCAAAATCAAGTAGCTATTGGGAGCGGTGCCTCTTGGCATTCGGGACTTCCCGGGCAATGGTTAAATCGTCAGGGGCATGGTTTCAATATTCTTGCCGTACAAAATGCAGGATGGGAACATGTGAAAAAGTTGGATATCGGACTTGACGCTTCGCTTTTTAACCAAGTGAACATTACATTCGATTATTTCCGTGACTACCGCGACCGTATCTTGATGAAACGTGCCAGCTTCGGAAAGCTACTCGGTTATTGGGGCAGTACGCCTTGGAGCAATATCGGCGAAGTGTTGAATACCGGTTTCGAAGTCAGTGTCAATTGGAAAAAACAATTTGGAAAAGACTGGCAAGTCGACTTCCGTGGTAACTTCACCTATAATCGAAACGAATACAAGTTTTCTGACGAACCGAATTATCCCTATGTATGGCAAACGGAAACTAACAAACCGTTGAATCGATTGACCGGTTATGTGGCAGAAGGGCTTTTCAGCAGTCAAGAAGAGATAAATAATTGGCCTGATCAAACACAGTTAGGTTCGAAGCCGATGCCTGGTGATATTAAATATCGCGATATCGATGGTGATGGTGCGATCACATCCGAGGATAAGGTAATGCTTTCGCCTTACGGGGATATGCCGCGTATCCAATATGGGTTAGGGTTGAACGTTCGTTGGAAGAAATTCGACTTCGGAGTCTTCTTCAATGGTTCGGCCAAACGTAAAATTATGATCAACTCCGGCTTTGCTCCATTTTTGGCTTCCGGTGGCGATGGTGGTCCGTCGGAATCTTTACCACGCAATTTGATGTCGTGGATTGCCGAGAGCCATTGGTCGGTCGACAATCCTAATCCGAATGCACTCTACCCGCGTTTAGGAACTTCAAATGCTGACATCGCGGGTAATATCCAACCGAGTTCTTATTGGATGCGTAACGGCAATTTCCTTCGTTTCAAAACGTTGGAATTGGGTTATACCTTCCCGATGTGCCGCGTTTATTTCAGCGGTGATAACTTGGCCGTATTCAGTCCCTTCAAGTTGTGGGATCCGGAATTGGCTTGGAACGCTTATCCGTTGCAGCGGACTTTTAACCTGGGGGTGCAATTTACTTTCTAATGTTTAATTAACTAATAGAATAACGAGATGAAACTAACAAAAAATATCAGACAATATATCAAGATAGCCTTGTCGGCCGGTCTGCTGGCATTCCCTTCTTGCAGCTATTTGGATGTCATACCACCGGCACAGCCGGATTTTGATGACACAATGAAGGACGAGGCAGCAACTTTAGGTTTCCTTTTTACCGCTTACTCAGGTACTTCGCGATATACCTTCTGGCGAGAAGGTGATGGAGATGCTTCGTTGGCCACCGATGAATATGTCGAGCCGAAAGACTGGGACTGGAATATGCAGAAAATGTTGTACGGAACTGTTTCGGCGGCCGATGATATCGGTGACTGGGAGAATTTATATAACTACATCGGATATGTCCACTACTTTTTGGAACAGTTGGATCGTTTGAACCCGGCAGGTGTGACAGAGGAGGAGAAGGCACAATATCGTGCCGAATGCTGGTTTCTCGAAGCATATTATCATTTCAAAGTATTGCAAAACTATGGGCCTTGTCCTATCATCGAAACAAAGGTAGATCAAAACATCCTTCCGTCCGAAATTCCGGGGCGTTCGCATTTTGATTATTGTGTAGATTGGATTGTCGGAAAATTAGATGCGGCAGCCGAAGTTTTACCGGCAACACAGACAACTGAAAATTTAAGCCGTGCAGATGCCACTATCTGCAAAAGTTTGAAAGCTCGTGTGCTGCTCTATGCTGCTTCTCCTCTTTGGAACGGTTCATTTGTTTATCCGAACTGGCGGAACACAAATTATGAGACACCGGGCTATGGAATGGAGTTGGTTAGCAATAAATATGATCCTGCCAAGTGGGAACGTGCTCTGACGGCTTGTAAGGAGGCGTTAACAGCTGCTGAAGCTGCCGGATATAAATTGTTCGATCTTGAAGCTTCTGAAGCAAAGGCTGCTATTGATAAAGTACCGCTTCCATTCATTCCGGGGAAAGAAGAGGATACGGAGGAAAATGAATTGTTCAAAAAGCAAGTTCGAATGCTCCAGTATATGATTACGGCGCATGAAGGGTTTAGTAATAAGGAAATTATTTGGGCTATCAATCCTCAGTATGGTGATGGTAATGATGCGAATGATGTTGGTTGCGGTCGTTCGAAATCGCGGCTTCCGAACCGACTTGTCAAAAAGAGTGACGGTTCGTGGGCCGGAGGCTATCATGGGACTGCACCTACTTGGGCGGCTGTAAACCGTTTCTATACGGAAAACGGTCTTCCTCCTGCTAAAGATCCGGATTTCTATTTGCAAAGCGAGTGGCTGACACGTTACTATGAGGGAGCTTCCAGTCCGGAGTTGTCGAAAGATCAATTGGATAGCGAGGAAATTAAGAATGATATTGTCAAGTTTAATGTTGGTCGTGAACCGCGTTACTATGCGTGGATTGCCTATGACGGTTGTGAGTATATGCCGTTAATCAACAACAATAACCCATTATGGCTGAACTTGAAGAATTCCAATACGAATGGTTATTCACTTTCTAATACGCGTAATGCAACAGGTACCGGTTTCTTGAATAAGAAATTCATCGTGCCGAACGGGGTATATCTGTCTTCCGGATCCACTTCAGGTGACAAGTTCCGGATCATTCTGATTCGTATGGCGGAATTGTATTTGAATTTGGCTGAATGTTATGCAGCATTAGATCGTACAGATGAAGCGTTAGAGAATCTGAATGTTATTCGGGAACGGGCCGGTGTACGTAAGTTGACTACAGCTGATCTTTCGACCATGTCACTGATGGAATGGGTCCGTAATGAACGGGCAATCGAACTGCATGCCGAAGGTCACCGATATTATGACGTCCGTCGCTGGCGTATTGCCGACCAAGTAATGCAGCCCTCCGAATTTAAAGGGCTGAATGGAATGACTGTCAATCCTTCATTTGAGGAGTTCAATCAAATCGTGCCAATCGACCAGCCGATCCAATGGAACGTCAGACAGTATTTGGTTCCGATCAAGAATAGTGAATTGTACAGTGATCCTCAGTTGGTGCAAGCTCCTGGTTATTAATCTAAAAAACGAATTGTATGAAAGTGAATTATATAGGAATTGCATGTCTGGCTGTTCTTTTGTTGACAGCTTGTGACGAGTCGAAATATGAATTGGAAAACTTAGTGCCGGAAGAATATCACAAAGTGCTTTATATTAATAAATCCGGTACGCAGGAGCTCACTCTTTACAATACGGGAGAGCTTAATACTTATGCTTTCTCCGTTTATAAGGGGGGTAGTGATCCGTCATTGACGGCAAGCGGGGAAATAGCCGTTCACTCGCAAGAGGAAGTCGATGTACTTTATGGCACGGACTATCGGATAATCCCTTCAGGTTCTTATTCGATGGACACCGATCGATTGGATTTTGCGTCGGAGGAACGTAGTAAAGTCGTTACGCTTTCGTTGTCGACAGATTTGATCGGTGCGGCGATGGAGGCGAATCCGGAAGCGACTTATGTGCTTCCGCTTTACCTGACGAGCGAGAAGGACTCGGTCAATGCCGATAAAAGTGAATTGTTTATCCGGATAACAGATGTGTTGACCCCGGCTATGGGGTTCACGGATACCGACATTCAGCCATTGTCTTACACATATGGATTCAACACGGAGTCAGTTGAAGTCGGTTTCGGTTTGGATACGGACAACAATTGGGATGTAGAATGTCAGTTTGTCGTAGATCCCGGATATGTTACAGCTTATAACGCAGAGAACGGCACAGCTTATAAGCTGTTTCCGGAAGGGAACTATTCATTCGAAGATGTTGTCACCTTGCCTACGGGGACGAGCACGACCGATTTGGCGGTGACGCTCAACGGCAACGGATTGACTCCGGGAGAATATATGTTACCTATTCGTTTGGATAATGTTTCGCTGTTCAATATTGCTGAAAACGCCGTCTACCCGTTGGTAGTTCGGGTTGTCGGAATCAAGTTGGATCGTGCGGGCTGGAGTATACAAGCCAATACGGAAGAACGGACCGGAGAAGGTGTCGGAAACGGTGTGGCGACATGTTTGCTGGATGGGCAATTATCGACTTTCTGGCATTCACAATGGAGTGGCGGATCGATTCCACTTCCGCATGAAATCGTTGTGGATATGAAGAAGGAAACAACTTTGACCAACATCAGCTTGACTGAAAGGCAGCATGATAGCTACCGGGATGTGAAGGGTGGTGAATTTTTTGTCAGTTCAGATAAGCTCAACTGGACAGCAGTCGGTGCATTTGAAGCGCAGAAGGTACTCGAAGAGCAAATCTTCAGCGTCACACCGACAAAGGGACGCTATTTTAAGATAAAAATTACTGATAGTTATCGTGCAAGTAATTCGTCGTTGGCTGAAATCAATGCTTATGGAATAGATTGATTTTTGATGAATGTTCGGAATGCTCAATTGTAAATGCCTTTTATAGGAAAAAGAGGCACTTGTGAATTGGGCATTCCGTAACAAAAGTTCAGAATCGGGATATACTTATTGTATAATATTGTTTATTCAATAATGTTTTACATTCTTTATGGATTGCTGTAAATTTTCGTATTTTTCTGATAAAAAGGACTTTGTCGCTATAAAGACGGTCATCATGACGATGAAGTCAACCTTCATGCTGATGATCCCCGGAATCTTATTTGAAATAGAAAAAACTCAGATAAGGTTTTTTGTATCTACCCGAAAAATAGTGGTGCTGGAGCTTTCAAGGTAAAGTTATAATAAAAATGGAACCGAATCCTTCCGTACTCCGGAACGTAACCGATCCGTCCATTTCTTTTACTAACTGTTTCACACTGCAAAGTCCCAGACCATGGTCGGGATGAACTTTTTTCCCCTCGATTTGAACACGATAGAACTGTTTACCCAGTTTTTTCTGTGCTTTTTGCGGTATTCCCCAACCGGTGTCCTGGATGGCGATAGAAAGATGATTGTCATGTTCAGATAAAACGACCGTGATTTTAACATCGTCGTCCGAGTATTTCAGTGCATTTTCCAATAGATTTCGTAAGCAACGTTCTAGACGGGTCGGATCTGTATATATTTTAATGTATAGGAACTGGATTGTCCGTAAGCATTCGGTGGATCACGTATTTTTTCATCAAACTTCCGTCATTATTTTTGTGCCAAAAATAAGATTTATGATGACATGAGAAGAAGTAGCAGAGATAATGAACTACAGCAAAGAGCATAAAATGACTTATTAAGTCTAGACTGAAGTAACTAAACATTCCTTCATGGCTATTTTATGACAGCAAGTCTCGTTATGCCGCAGAACAATCATCAGGTAAAACGGCCCGGGATGAGTTTTTCGAACTTCCACACGGTGGTTCGTTTGTTCTGGTTTCCTTATTTGCCAGTACAAGCGGTCGGAAGCATCACTACGGACTCACCAGTGGGGTTGAAGGAGATAGAAATACGCACACTAGCCGGATGTGTCATACGTATCTGCGATGAGATAAACGAAAAGGAACAGTTTTCAATCATCCAAGCATGCAGCTATGTTCAGCCTTAATGACAGTATGCGCTATCTGTTGTATAACTGCCCAACCGCTATGCGCAAAAGTTTCATGAAGTCCGTGACTTGAGAGCCTTCAAAAACTTCGAAAATAGTACTGACTTTTTAGCCTGAAAGCTTCTGTATATCATTGTATTTTGTATATTTACAATGTGAAATAAAGAGATACAGATGCTTATGGAAGAACAGAAAAGCCTTATTGGAAGAGATTGAGATACTTCGCCATGATAAAGCGATGCTCATTAACAGGGTTGCTTCTTTGGAGCAATCCTTGTATTGGCTTAGAAAGAAGGTCTTAGGTCGGATAAATGAAAAGAGTTTTCCACTTGGTCCTAATCAGCTTCTTTTGTTCTTAAAGGAAGAAATGTCTTCCATGGAAATATTCCGGATAGAGGAAGAAGTTCGCAAGAACGAGGAAGAAATCACCAAAAACATAAAAGTTAAGGAGAAGTTGGTCCACAACTCCCTTGGTATATCCTCTTTGCTAGTAGAAGTTATCAATCTTTATCCAGAAGTGACAACTGACGCAGAAGCAGGCTAAAGAATGATTTCATTGAAATCGGGAAGGAAGAAAGTTCCCATTTGGAACGCGTTTCGGCAAAAGCATATATCCTGAAAACCGTCCGTCACAAAGTGATAAGAAAATCCGATATGGAAGTTTGAGCAGATTAAAGGAATCACCCTGGTCGGCTGCTAGGCACACATCAGAAGAAGATGCGTGGATGCCTTGGAGGAGAACAGGGTTCTGGCCACACAGGCGATACATTATATTAGTAAATTCTGATGCCGATGAAACCGGACTCACGGCAGAAGAACGCAAGGAAAAACGTATCAGCGAAGCTTTTCCGATGATTCTTGAGTTTGAAAACTGGCTACAGAACACTTATCTTTTTAAGAAAAGTCCCATATTACGAAAGAGACGAAAAGGATATGACAGAGTTTCTCTCTCGTAATTGGGTAAAATTCAATTGGGCTTGTTCCGAATATAGATACTATTAATTTCGAATCGACTACGAATAGCACTGATTCGGAACTAATTCTCCAAATTTACAACGTAGTTTACCGAATGCTTATGTTTGAGTATAAAATTACTAAAGTGTTGTCAATTTTGAAACATAAAAAATCAAATTTAAAATAAGTTATAAATGGATAATAGGTTACTTTGTCAATATCGAATTAATATCATATATCATGAAGAAAAGAACAAATGTAACCAGTAAGAACCCAATTATAATCGATTTGATCAATTTGTTCAGTCGATTAAAATTGAGAGTGGGATTCTTTAGATTTGTTGTTGAATTATTGATACTATGTAGATCTCCTATTCTACTTAATAATAATGTCTAATTTAGAGATGTTAATGGTATTAATTTGAGGCAATTATTGAAATTTGTGATTCAATTTATTTATGTGAGAAATAAATGGTTGTAAGTTCCTTAGAAGGTTATACCCTTTTTAAGGGTATAACTGGAGTCTATTTTTATTCATTTGAAAGTATAATAACTTTGTCCTTAAGCTTGTTCTATTTAACGAAGCTAATATTTATGAAAATAGTCAGATTTAAAACTGTAGGAGGAAAATCATTAGTCATGATTTCCTTATTGTTGATGGCTCCTATGCATATTTATTCTAGTGATACTTTCACTATACAGGAAAAGACTAGAGTACATCAGCAAACTGTACAGCTAACGGGAGTTGTATTAGATATCCAAGGTTTCCCTTTAGTTGGTGTAAATATTATGGAAAATGCCACAAATGGTACGATTACAGACATTGATGGCAAATTTTCTATTAAAGTAACTCCTCAATCTGTATTGCATGTTTCTTATATTGGATATGTTACGCAGACAGTCAAAGTCGGAAATAAGAAGAATATATCCATAGTTATGGAAGAAGACTCTAAGACCCTAGAAGAAGTTGTAGTTGTAGGTTATGGATCACAGAAGAAAGTATCAGTAACGGGTGCTGTTGCTGCCATTCAAACAAAAGAATTAAAACAGAGTTCAGCTGCAAATTTATCAACAGCGTTGGCTGGACGTATGCCCGGTTTGACAGCTATGCAGACTTCGGGACGTCCTGGTGGTGATGATGTTACTTTATATTTGCGTGGAGCTGGTACGGTAAATGGGTCGAATCCTTTAATATTAATAGATGGTGTACCGCGTGATAATATATCAACAATGGATCCTAACGAGATTGCATCTGTTTCTATTTTGAAGGACGCTTCAGCAACAGCCGTTTTTGGTGTACGTGGTGCCAATGGTGTAATAATGATTACGACTCGACGTGGAGAAGAAGGTAAATCAGAGTTAAGTATTTCTGCTGATTATAGTTTACAACGATTTACTGCTGAAGCCGATCGTATTCATTCTTGGGAGTTCGCTGAATTAAGAAATCAAGCCTTCAGAAATGATGGATATGCAGAAAGTGATCTTCCTTTTACCGATTATATGATTGAGATGTATAGATCGGGAAAAGATCGTGTTTATTATCCTGACAGGGATGTTTATAATGAATTTTTCAAGAAGTGGGCTCCTCAGACACGTGTGAATGTGAACTTAAGTGGAGGAACTAAGAAGTTAAGTTACTTTATGAATGTTGCCTATATGGGGCAAGGGGGACAGTTTCGAACGGAGTCTGAAAAGGATTTAGGATATGATCCAAGTTATAAATCAAATAGATATAATTTCCGGACGAACTTGGATTATAAGGTTGCGTCTAATTTTAAGCTTTCATTGAATATTGCGTCTTATTTGGAAAAGGTGAATACTCCTCAAACAGCAAAGTTGTTTAACAATAGTGTTGATGAGTTGGTTACGAATATGCGAGCTTATATTTGGGCAACACCTCCAACAGATCCAGGTCCATTAACGGTTGCAGGACAAACATTGGCAGATGGGACGAATGTTCCTGCCGGTCAAGTTATAAATCAAGCAGGTATAGACCGAAATACATATGGAGAATTAAGTAGAAGAGGCTATCAGCAAGCAACTAGAACAAATTTAAATTCTTCTATTATTGCAGATTGGGGACTGGACTTTATAACAAAAGGGTTAAGTACAAAATTGATGATCTCTTTTGACACAAAAGCTATGACTACCTTGCAAGGTTTTCGTGAATATGATACATATGGAGTAACTGTTGCAAGAACTTCTGAGGAAAAGTCTTATGTATCAAAAGTCCGTATGAATACGAATGATGCAATTTCTCTTACTAAAAGCCAACAAACCAATTACTATTTAAATATGCAGTATTCGTTGAATTATGCTAGGCAATTTGGTTTACATGATGTAACAGGTATGGCGTTAATTCAACGTGATAATTGGCAACAATATGCAGCAGATCTCCCTTACAATATGTTAGGAATATCAGCTCGTGCTACATACAGTTATGATTCACGTTATTTGGCTGAAGTTAATGTTGGGTATAATGGATCCGAGCAGTTTGCCAAGGGAAAACGATTTGGTTTCTTTCCTGCTTTTTCTGCTGGATGGGTGGCCAGCAACGAAGCATTTCTGAAGGACAATGATTTCATTACTAATTTAAAGTTACGTGCATCTTATGGAAAAGTTGGTAATGATAAATTAGGAGCTACTCGTTTTTTGTATATAAGTAATATATCAACTGGAGGAGGGGTTATTCCTTCACTAGGTCGTGGACAAGCAATCAATCAAGGTAAGCTGGGTAATCCTAATTTGGGATGGGAAATAGCATACAAACAGAATTACGGAATTGATGTTCAGTTATTCAGAGAATTATCGTTAACTGTTGATTATTTTAGGGAAAAAGAGAAGATGTATTGATATCTCGTGGTACAGTTCCCGAAATTCAAGGTGTAGCTTTAGGTAATTTGCCTAAAGTAAACATGGGACGTATTGATAACCATGGCTTTGAATTTGAAGCAACTTATAATAAGCGAATTGATAAGGATTGGTCTTTTACAGTGAAGGGTAATTTTGCTTATAATAAGAATACACAGCGTTTCATGGACGAGGCACAGAAACCAGCTGATTATGTTTATCGTTATAGAAGTACGGGATATAGTATTGGTCAGAACTTTGGATATCGAATAGACTATAGTAATGGCAATGGATATATTAATACTCAAGAGGAGTTAGATAAAGCGTTAGCAACTTATCAGGTAGGAGGAACCCCTCGCATGGGGGATTTCTTGTATGTGGATTTGAATGAAGATGGAATAATTGATGAAAAAGACTCAGCTCCTATTAAATATAGTGATATTCCTCGTATTACATATGGATTTTCAGGTTCCGTGAATTGGAAAAATTTTGATTTTTCATTTTTATTCTCGGGTATAGCAAAGGCTTCTCGTTTGTATGCAGGTTGGGGTGCAACGGAATTTGCTAATGTCGGTTTTTTTAGTGATTATCATTTGCAAGCTTGGACACCAGAACGCTTTGCCAACGGGGAAGAAATTCTGTATCCTGCATTGGGGTCAGCTCCAGGAACTAGTCAAAAACCGAATGACTTCTTTATTATGGATCGTTCTTTTTTGCGTTTAAAAAACATAGAATTAGGGTATACATTGCCTAAAGGTCTTTTGAAGAAGGTAGGTATTAATAGTACCCGTATTTATGTTAATGGTAATAACTTGTTGACATGGAAAGCTATGAAAACAGATGTGATTGACCCAGAGCAGGGCTCTGATCTCAACTATCCAATTACTAAAATGGTGAACTTTGGAATTAATGTTACATTCTAATTATTAAAAGAATAACTGTATGAAACTATCATATTTATTTATATCTTCAGTTGTAGCGTTAGGCTCATTTACCTCATGCTCGGATGTTTTGGATGTAGCTCCTGACGGGACACTTAGTATGGAGGAAGTGTATGCTGATCCAGACAAAGTGGGGGCATTATTGAATGCTTGTTATAACAGTATACCTCAGAAAGGATATGTTTACTATTTCTTTGATCCCTTAATTACTGCTTGTAGTGATGATGGATGGTCTTCAGAGGAAGTACAAGGAACAGCTATTCAAGGTGCATATAGTGGAAATGCTTCAGCTTCTGGTCATCCGATACGTGATATGCATGATGGTCATGGTTCTTCCAATAATGCTTATTGGAGTAGGTATTGGCAACAAATACGTTTGTGTAATCAGTTTTTGGAGAATATTGATAATGCAGCAGTACATAGTGAAACTGAACGAGCACGTTTTAAAGCCGAAGCACATGTTTTGCGTGCCTATTTTTATTCCGAATTAATCAAATGGTTTGGAAAACTGCCTATTGTAGATAAAACTATAGAATTTGATGCTGATTTTTCGACATTGCGTCGTGAAAAGGTTTATGATGTGGTAAAATTTATAGCATCAGACTGTGAGGCTGCTATTTCATGTAATGAATTACCTTGGCGAATTACAACTGATGATGAGGCTATGCGTGCAACAAAAGCTCTCGCTTGGGCTATTAAATCAAAAATGATGTTGTTTGCAGCCAGTCCTTTATTTAATGAAGGGGAAGATCATTGGGAAGAAGCATATCAAGTGAATAAACAGGCTGTTGATGAGTTGAAGAAAAATGGGTATGAACTTTTTACTAAATGTACAAACCCGTCTACTTTTGGAACGTATGACGCAGCTGCATTTCATCAGTTAGCTTGTCAGAATGCTGATTATTCAGCTGAACCTCGTGATAAAGAAACAATTTGGCAGCATCGTGCAGGAAGCGTTTTTGTGTGGCATGTTGGCTATATTGGTAGTAATATGGACGGAACATTCAAATGTGGAACATGTCCGACGCAAGAGTTGGTTGATGCTTTTGAAACGGTGGATGGTCAACCTATATTGGATTTGGCTAAACCATATTTGGATGAAAAACATTTACAGCCGAATTATAATCTCAATAATAAAATGTATGATCCCCGTAATCCGTATAAAAATCGGGATCCTCGTTTAATGGCAACCGTTCTTTGCAATGGTGATTCTCTGATATGGAATAATGGTCAAGTATTTACAGTCGAGACTTTTGAAGGAGGACGTCATAGCATTAGTCTTGATCCATCTAATCGAGCATCAAGCCGTACGGGGTATTATCACCGGAAGTTGGTTACTCCTCAAGCCTCAAATACTAATCCAATCAATAATTCAAATTGGAAGTTTTTCCGATTTGGAGAAATTCTTTTGAATTACGCAGAAGCTGCAGCAGAGTCTGGACATTTGGCAGAAGCCAAAGCTGCTGTAGATGAAGTCAGAGCTCGTGTGAAAATGCCGGCTCTTCCTATTGGGCTTTCTAAGGAAGAGATGATCTTGCGCGTTCATAATGAACGTCGTGTAGAGCTAGCTTGGGAGGAAGTTCGTTATTTTGATTTGCGTCGTTGGCAAAAACCTGATGGTAATTTGAACGAAACGTGTCAGTGGTTTACTGGAATGAGAATAACGAAACTGAATGATGGTTCTTTCAATTATCAGCGTTATAATATTTCATCAAATCCACGTGGTGGATATCAGAACAGAGATTTATTGTTGCCTTTACCTTTGGATGAAGTTTCTCGTTTGGAATCAACAACTGGTGAAACATGGCAGAATCCAGGATGGTAATATTTAGTCTAATTAATAAAGCATACAATTATGAGCTACATAAAATATAAAATATCCATGTTAGCTGTTTGTGCTAGCTTGATCTCACCAGGTTTATTGAGTTCAGCGCAAAATGTAGATTCTTCTATACAATTGAAAGGTATGGTTGTAGATGAGTTTGGAAAACCCATATCAGGAGCTCTTTTGAAATCTGAAAAAGGAAAATGTGAGTATTTGACAAAAGTTGATGGAACTTATGAATTTAACTTAAAGGACGGTAGTCAATATATTACAGTTTCTTATATTGGTTATTCAGATAAAATAGTTTCTGTGGATAATAAAACAGAATTAAAATCTATTCAGTTAACTTTTGATGCTTCTAAAGCAGATGAATTAGTGGATTTGGGATATATATCTTTACCCAAAAGATCTGTAACAGGTGCAGTTTCTCAAGTGACAGGATTAGACTTGGATAAATCACCAGAGGCTAATTTGACCAAAACATTTGCAGGTCGGTTTGCTGGTTTGACTACTATCGAGACCAATTCAGAATTGTCACGAGGTGCGCTGAGTTCTTCTTCTACAGGAGTAACTATGTTGATACGGGGATTATCTACTATTAATGGACGTGAACCATTGATTATTGTGGATGGAATCATTTGTCCAAATACCAATTATACTTATATTACTCCGAAAGAAATTGAATCAATTACGGTTCTTAAGGATGCAGCAACTACGGCCTTATATGGTATTCAGGGTGCAAATGGTGTTATTTCTATTAAGACGAAGCGGGGGCATATTGGAAAGACTACTGTTGATGTAAATTTTGACCAATCTTTCCAACAAATGACGAAAACCCCGTCGTTTATTAATTCCTATGATTATGCTCGAATGAGAAATCAAGCTGGTTTTAATGATGGATTAGGGTATAATTCTCAGTTCTCTGCAGATGATTTGGATAAATTTCAAATTGGCAATGATGCTCTATATCCCAATAATAATTGGTATGATATGTTTATTCGTCCTTTAACATTTATGTCTAGAGTTGGTGTAAATGTTAAGGGTGGTAATGAACGAGTTCGTTATTTTTCTAATGTCAATTACATGCATCAGCAGTTACCGTTTAAAACGGCTAATGAGCCAAATGCAAAATACGATCCAACTCCTAAGAATAATTGGTTTAATTTCCGTTCAAATATTGATGTGAAGATTAATGATTATTTAAGTGGATTTATGCGTTTATCAGGTAATATTAAAACAGAAAAAACGACAGGATATGGAAATGAAACTATTTATAATCATATTTTTAATCTGCCACCCACGATGTATGGACCGGTTACTCCATTTGGAGAAGGTATTCTTAATGGAAATCAGGTGATTACACATGATAATGAAAAAACACCTGTATATGGAATGTTGAATCGTTCGGGCTATATTCAAGCTTTAGTTGCAAATATTAATGCACAAGCAGGTTTGGTCTTAGACTTAAGTTTCTTGACGAAAGGACTTTCTCTGAGCGGAGTGATGGCTTATCAAACTAATTCAGTGAATCAAACGACTACAACACAAAATTTTGAGCGCTATGTTCGTTCAAAAGATTTCTCCAAGTTGGATTTTTCTTTGTTAGGATCAGATAGTAATACTCCACTTGCATATGGAAAGAGTTCCAGTTTTTATTATAACTTAAATCTGTTTGCAAATGTGAACTACAGTCGTCAGTTTGGAGATCATAGTATTGATGCATTGGGATATATTTTCTATTTACAACAGGAAAAAGAAAATGCATCAGGATCTCAAATCTTACCTTATAAACGCGAAAATTTGGGTTTATCTGCTACATACGGTTATAAAAAACGTTATTTTGTAAAAGCTGATTTGGGATATTCAGGATCTGAACAATTCCATCCAGATAATCGCTATGTGGCTACACCTGCTATTTCTGCTGCATGGGTTGTTTCAAGTGAACCTTTTATGAGTAATTTATCCTGGTTGAGTAATTTAAAGTTAAGAGCTTCTTACGGTTTAACAGCCAATGATCAATTAGGGGGAGAGCGATTCCTGTATCTAGACTATATAGATATTAATGGTAATGAGGGGTTAAAAGGAAATCCTGATTTAGTCGCTGAAAAGATGAAGAAACAGAATTATGGTGTTGATTTAGGCCTTTTCAATGAATTAACAGTTTCTTTTGACTGGTACAAGTCTTTGTGTGATAATATGCTAGTAAGTAGTGCTGGTCTGGTTCCTGAATATCAAGGCACTGCATTATCCAATTATCCAAAGACTAATTCTGGAAAGATGGAAAATAAAGGTTTTGAGGTACAAGTTATGTATAATAAGCAATTAAATAAAGACTGGTCATTTTATTTGGCAGGCTCATTTAGTTATAATAAGAATAAAGTACTAAATGTGAATGAATCACCATTTTCTGATGAATATGCTTATCCGTATCGTACTGAGGGATATAGTGTAAATCAACAGTGGGGGTATTTGATTGATTACAGTAATGGAAATGGTATGTTTAACTTCGAGGAAGAACTAGAACAAAGTAGTTTGTCTTACGCTTTTGGAACACCACGAGTGGGTGATTTTATCTATAAGGATTTGAATAATGATAAAATTATAGATGAAAAAGATAAAGCTCCGATATTGAATACCACTATTCCTCAGCATTTTTATAATTTCTCGGGAGGTTTCAAGTATAAAGGCTTTGAAGTGAATTTTCTATTCCAAGGAACTGGTAAATTCTCTAGATGTATTTCAGGTGTAGGTGCATATGAGTCAGAATATCAAGGTGTATTTACGGATTTACATTTACAGGCTTGGACTCCTGAACGTTGGAATAATGGTGAGGAGATTAAGTATCCTGCATTATCTTTGAGAAAGTCAACTAATCATCAGCCGAATAGTTTCTTTATTATGGATGCCTCGTATTTGCGTTTGAAAAATGCAGAGATTGCTTATACATTGCCTGTGAATATTTGTCGTAAGGTATTTACTGAGAGGATCCGTTTTTCTTTGAGTGGACAAAATTTGTTTACAATTGATAATATGCGTTCTAAATTCATTGATCCGGAAGTTGGTAATATGGGTACTTTCCAACCCTATAGAGTCTATAATATTGGGGTAAGCTTAACATTTTAAATTGTGATATTATGAAGAATCTAATTAATATATTGAAATTTGCTGTTTTTGGTTTTTGTTGTTCCTCTTGTGCTGATTTAGATATACCTTCGGATGGACGTGTTTCATTGAATGAGATTTTTAATCGATATGAGCGTACGTCTGCCTATTACACAAATTGTTTAGGATTTATTCCTCAAGTTGGATTTACGTATGAAAGTACCAATACTCCATTAGCTTCATTTTGTGATGAAGCACATGATGCAAGTGATAATCAAGATGGTCCTGTATCAAAATGGTATAAAGGTTATACGACAGCAGAATATAACCCATTAACAGCTAGTTATATAGATCCTTGGTCTCATTATTTTCAAGGTATTAGGCGTTGTAATACATTCTTGGAATGCATTAGAGATCCGGAAATAGCTACTTATGAATTTGATGAAATTGAGAAAAATGGCTGGATTGCTCAGGTGCGTGTAGCACGTGCATTTTATTATTTGCAATTGATAAAACGTTATGGAGGTGTTCCTTTGATTGATACACCTTATGAGACTAATCATGATTTTTCTAAAGATAAGCGTGCTAGTTTTGAGGAGTGTGCTGATTTTATTATCTCAGAATGTGATGCAGCATTGAGTACGGAAGAATCAGAAGGAAAGTCTATTGGATTCCGTTGGAATATTAGTGATAATGAAAGAGGTAAATTGACAAGAGCTGTAGCTTGTGCTATTAAGTCACAAACAGCATTATATGCAGCAAGTCCATTATGGAATAATAATGGAACGAGTAAATATACCTGGGAAAAAGTGACTGAAATAACGAAAGAGGCTTTAGATATGTGTTTACAGCATGGGTTTGCTTTATATGATCAAGCTCCAGATTCCACTGTTGCACAGAACGCCTATGCTTATTATTTTATTACGCGTTCAGATCCCAGTCGTTCTTGGGACAAGGAGACAATTTTTGAAACAACAACGTGGCGTACTAATGTGTGGAAGTTTGCAGGAACACCTATTACTCCTGGTATGGAAAAAGCGGGGGCTGGTCCTTCTCAGGAATTAGTAGATAGTTATGAAATGATAGATGGAACTCAGCCTATTTTAGGATATTCTGATTCTGATCATTTGCATCCAATCATTAATAAAGAATCTTCTTATGATCCTAAAGAACCATATAAGAACCGAGATCCTCGTTTTTATGCCTCCATTTATTATAATGGATCCATTCGTTATTTGGATAATCCTAATGGTGATAAGGTTGAAACATTTGTTGGAGGTAATTGTGGTATTTCAGATAATGTAACAGATATTCGTTTTACACGAACAGGATATTATATGCGTAAGTTTAATAATTACAAATCAGGTATTGGTCAGGATGCTGACGGTTTGATGCGTATTTATCGTTTGGCAGAACTCTATTTAAACTTTGCAGAAGCAGCTTATCAGGCTGTTGGGCCAGATATTCCTGTTGTATCAAAAGTCGGTGCAGAGTCTTTGTCTGCCAGGGACGCTATTAATAAGATTAGAGTACGTGTAGGTATGCCGGAATTATCTGCTGGTATGTCAAAAGAAATTTTTGAAAAGCGTTATAGAAATGAACGCCGTGTTGAGTTGGCGTTTGAAGAACATCGTTTCTTTGATGTACGGCGCTGGAAGATCTTAACTGAAACGGATGATTTTGTAACAGGGATGAAAATAGTGAAAGAAGCTGACGGCTCTTTCACTTATAATCGGATTAAACTTGCTTCTCGAGGAACAAATACGGATAAATATTTGCTCTATCCAATCAAACAAAGTGAAGTGGCCAAGATGTTAAAACATACGGGTGCTGATTGGCAAAATCCGGGATGGTAATATGGTTTAATAATTAAAAATACGGTAAAATGAAAAAATATATTTTATTTTTAATCTTTGTTCCGTTTCTCATTATAAATGGGTGTGATGATAATGAAGAAGTAATGGGAGGTATAGACCCTGTTAGTAATGTTGAGTGTATACCATTTATAGGTTCTGTAACTTTGAATTGGACTAATCCGGAAAATTCTGATTATTATTATACATTAATCACCTATATGAATTCAGAAGGAGAAAAGGTAAATAAAAAAGTAAGTAAGTATAGTGTTGACGATAGTAATAAAGTGTCAGTTATTGTTGGAGGATTTACGGATGTAAATGAACATGAATTTATATTAACTTCTTTTGGGTATTCTGGTTCGTCTTCATCTCCTGTTATTATCAAAGGATCTCCACTTGGAATTGAAGCGGCAAAGGATTATGTAGTTAATACTGTTACGGCAGAACCGGCAGATGAAGGTGCTAAGTTATCATGGACTAATGAGACTTCTGTTGGGGTTAATCTGATTGTTTCTTATGTGGATAAAAATGAGAAAAAACAGATTGTTACTATTGATGCTACCAGAACAGGAGTTTATTTTGTAACTGGCTTGTTGAAAGAAACGAAGTTGACGGTTTCTGCTGAAAATCATCATGATGGTGGTAAATCAGAAGAGAAAGTTTTTATGGTGACTCCGACAATAAATCCAGATGATATTGTTTATCCAGAAGTGGAATACGTAACATTCCAACCGAGTATGAATCAGATGACAATCACATCCTCTAATCCGGATAATTTGTATGAATATACGATTGTAACGAACGGAGGAGATCCATATATTAATTCTAATGGATTGGTTGCAAGTAAAGCAGGTTCAACAATGGTTTTTAGATATAAATCTAATAAGGAAATTAAGTTGCAAATATTTTGGTGTACGACTTCTTCTGGTCCAGCAGAAGCTAATTCATCTACTGTTAATTTGCCTGCTTCTGAGGAGTGGAAAACTTTTGAGTATGATTATGCAGCTGGTATGGGCACTGTAAATTGGGGTAATCCTGGTGACTACATGCGTTGTGATTTTGGAACAGAGCCTAATGTTACAATAAATATCAGAAATATTCGGTTTAAGTAATCTTTTTATAGAATAACGATGAGGGTGTATACAATTCCTGTTTTGTTTTTGTAACACCCTTATTTGTTATGTCTTTATTATAGTAGTCTTTAATTGTACAATATTGTTTGTTATGCAAAAGAAAATTTCAATATATGTACTTTATTTGCTAATAGGAGTTTTTTTGTGGGGGGGCTGTTTGGGTAGAGAAGATGACACTGCAGCTCAAGTTGTAGGGCTAAAATGTCGTGGATTGGTTGATCCAATAGGAATTGACGAACCAATCTTTAGCTGGCAAATAGTTTCAGAAGAACATGGGTTTATTCAATCTGCATGGGAGATAGAGATTGCATCCTCTTTAAAGGCATTAGAAACAGGGGATTGTATTTGGTCTTCTGGTAGGGTTGAATCGGAACAGCAACAATTTATTCGTCCCATTATTTCAGAGTTGGAAAAGAGTTTCAAATATTGGTGGCGTGTGCGTATTTGGGATGCTAATAGTAAAGTAACAGCATGGAGTAAACCTGCCTCATTTGTATTAGGTATTCGTTCTGAAGAGTGGAAGGGTTTGTGGATTACTTCTGAGTGGAAAGAGAATAGTTCGATGCCTTACTTTCGAAAAGAGTTCAAAGTAGAAGACGATGGACGAGAAGTTGAAAGTGCTATTGTTTATTTTTGTGGATTAGGTTGCGGAGATCTCTATTTGAATGGGGCTTTGGTAGATCAAAGCCGAGTTTTAGATCCTGCTCAAACGAACTATGACAAATATGCCTTATACTCAAGTTTTGATATCACATCTCAGCTGATACGTGGCTATAATTGTTTGGGTGTACTGTTAGGAGAAGGATGGTATGGTCAAGGTCAAGTTTGGGGTGAAAATGTGATGAAATATGGAAATCCTCTTTTCCGGCTTCAATTGGAATTAGTTTATACGGACGGGACCATTGAAAGGGTCGTTTCTGACGAATCTTGGCAGTGGGCTCCGAGCGCGTTATTGAAGAGTAATATTTATGCAGGTGAGGTTTATGATGCTACAAAGGAGAAATTGGGTTGGTCGAATGTTGGATTTATGGCAGATAAGTGGAAACAAGTAGTGGTAGCGACAGGGACAATCCCATGTGAATTGCGTCCTCAACTTGTTGAGCCTATTCGTCTGATAAAAGAACTAAGGGCAATAAAGAAGTGGAAAGATCCAGCAGGTAATTGGGTTTTTGATTTTGGTGTTAATGTTGCAGGTGTACCTCGAATAGAAGTGAACCTACCGAAAGGTACTCATTTAAAAATGAGGATGGGAGAAATTTTGAATGAAGATGGGTCTATTGATTTTAGCACGACAGGTGTTTTTGCAACGGGAGTTATACAGACCGATGAATATATTTGTGCCGGGGATGGTGTAGAAACTTGGAACCCTCGTTTTTCTTATCATGGTTATCGTTATTTAGAGCTCTCAGGCTTGAAGTCAGAACCAAATTTGGATTGTGTTAAAACAATTGTTGTGCATTCTAACGTACAACAAAGAGGTGAATTCGAGTGTTCAAATAAGCAGATTAACACATTGCATGAACTGGCAATTCGGACGATGTTGAGTAATACGCATGGATTACCAACAGATTGTCCCCATAGAGAACGGTGTGGATGGTTGGGAGATGCGCATACAGTAGCACCTTTTGAAAGTTATAATTTTGATTTAAATAATTTCTGGAATAAGTATCTACAGGATGTTCATTCAACTTCATCAAATTATGAAAAGAAAACTTTGTATCAGAAATTGTATAATACGGCTTTTTATTTTGCAGAAAAGAAATCAGGTATTCCTTATATGATATCTCCAGGAAAGCGTCTCTGCGGGGTTGCTTCACCTGATTGGGGAACAGCTGTGGTGCAATTACCTTGGTTTACCTATCTGTTTTATGGAGATGATGAACCTTTACGAATTTATTATGATGAAATGAAACAATGGGTCGAACATGTGGAACAACTGTCAATGAACGATACACTTCCGAGAAAACATATTGTTCCTTATGGATTGGGAGACTGGTGTCCTCCAGGAGGAAATGAAACTATTGATTGTTCAATAGCACTTAGTTCCACCGCTTTCCATTATTTTGATGTTTCTATTATGGAAAAAGTCGCAAATCTTTTAAAAAAAACAGAGGATGTATATTATTTTAACTCTCTAAAGAAAAGTATATATACTGCTTTTGTCGCTGAATTTTATGATATGAAAAACAAAACATTTGGCAGCCAGACGGCAGATGCAATGGCTCTTGATTTTGGCTTGGTTCCAAAGGGGGATGAAGGGGCCGTTTCTAAAGCGATAGCAAAGAATATGGAGGAGAAATATGATAATTTTCTTCATATAGGTATTTTTGGTTTAGGACGTATAGGAGAAGCTTTATCTCGTTATGGAAATGGAAAAAAAGCGTGGGAGCTATTTACAAAAACTGGTGAAAATAGTTTTGCATATATGTGGACTGATGCTGAAGCAACAACATTGTGGGAGGTTCTCCCAATAAATAAACAGAGTAAAGAATTTTGTCTGCAGAATCGTTCTTCATTGAACCATCCTATGCAGGGAGGGTATGATACGTGGTTTTATGAAGATATAGCAGGTATTCGAGTTGACGAATCGGGGGCAGGATTTAAAGTCGTTCGATTAGAGCCTACAATGGCCTCTTATTTGGAATGGGCTTCTGCTTCCGTATATTCGGGATATGGTAAGACTGTTAGTGATTGGTTTTGGAAAAATGATCAGTTTATTTGGAAAATAGAACTTCCTGCGAATACATCGGGATTAGTCGCTTTACCGAATGGGCGACAAGTTGAAATTAATGGTATAGATTTTAGTAAGGAAACATTTCCATTAGTTGAAAAAAGAGAAAAGAGTAATCTCTATTGTTTTTTATCTGGAGAGTATACCATTGTGATAAAATAAAATGGATATTATTTTTATTGTTAAACTTATAATTACGAAATCATGAAGAATCTATTGTTAAGCATAGTGGGAGGATTTGCTTTATCGGGATGTGTAGGTGTACTCCATACTAATGAATCTGTTCAACAAGAGACAGATTCTAATTGGGATCTCTATTCTGATACGTGGGTAGCAACGGATGCTTTGGGGCGAACGATGCCTGGTATTGAAAAGGTGGGGCCGGTCAAGGATGATAAGAAAAGAACGGTAGGTATTTTCTATATCACTTGGCATTCTGATAATTTGGCAACGTTGAAAGCTCCTTATCGAGCAGATGTGATGAAGATATTGGAAGAAGCTCCGGAAGCTCGTTTAGATGCTAATCATCCGTTATGGACAGAAGGTTCTTATCATTGGGGTGAACCAGAACTGGGGTATTTTTTAAGCAGGGATGAATATGTCATTCGCAAAGATATGTCTATGTTGGCAGATGCTGGAGTTGACGTTTTGGTTATGGATGTGACCAATGCTGTTCGATATTGGGCAGAATGGGAAACATTGTTTACTACGATGTTAAAAATGAAAGCAGAAGGAAATAAAGTGCCGAAATTCTGTTTTTGGGCATTCAATGGACCGGTAATTACGGTTGTTCAGGATTTGTATGATAAAGTATATAAGGAAAATAAATACAAAGATCTGTGGTTTTATTGGGATGATAAACCGTTATTACTTTATAACGCAAAACCAACTCTTGATGCGAATGGAGGTGGTGTGAAGAATCCAAATCCTCATTATGATCCTAAGGCTTTGACTGATGCCTCTCATCCTCATTATAAAGATCCTGATTATACTAGTGAGTTTTATAGTGATTATACTAAGGAGGTAAAAACTTTTTTTACACTGCGGAACATGTGGTGGGGATATTATGAATGGGGTGGAGAACGTTTTGTTGGAACAGAAGGAAATTGGAGCTTTGGTTATGATTTGTGTGATGAACGTGTTTGTAATATGGATCCATCATCGTTGATTGCTACTTATAAAGGAGAAAAGGAACAAGCGGCAGTGACACCTGCACAACATCCGATCTCGATTGTTGGAAAATCGTGGACGCGTGATAAAAAGGAGCCAAAGTTGAATGATCGAGATATGCCGGAGCCAACCTATGTACCTTGGTTGGGAAAGGTTGTTGATGATCCGACAGCCTATGGTATTTATTTCCAGGATCGCTGGGATGAGGCTTTAAAAGAGGATCCGCAATTTCTCTATTTGAATGATTGGAATGAGTGGTCTGCAGGAAAATATAAATCGGGCAAGGCCCCAGGATCTGAATCTCCTGGTCCCACTGATTTTTTGGGCCGTAAGAATCCTTTTTATTTTGTAGATCAGTATAATGCCGAGTTTAATCGAACCATTCAACCGATGAAAGGAGGATATACAGATAATTACTATATGCAAATGGCACAAAATATTCGTCGTTACAAAGGGGTTCGCCCTATTCCGGAAAATCGTGGATATCAGAAGATGTCTATTGATGGTCAATTTGATAAGTGGAAGAAGATAAAGATTGAATATCGTGATACGAAAGGTGATATTACGCATCGTGATTATAAAGGATATGGAGGAAATCATTATATAAACAATTCAGGGAGAAATGATATTGTTTTGTCTAAAGTTGCAGTAGATAAGGAGAATGTTTATTTCTATGTTCAAACCGCAAATCCGATAACATCTTCAACTGATCCGAACTGGATGTTACTACTAATTGACGCGGATAATAACTATTCTACGGGATGGTATGGTTATGATTATTTGATTAATCAATCGGTAGTGGATAATACGTCAACACAAATTAAGTGGTATGATAATACGAAGAACGAATGGGTTAAGAAAAATGTACTTGCTTATAAAGCAAAAGGAAATTGCTTAGAGCTAGCTGTGAGTCGAAAAGACTTGGGGTTACTAGAGGATGCTTTTGTTTTTGATTTCAAATGGGCAGATAATCCGAAAGAGTTGAAAGATCCAATTTCTTTATGTACAGACGGAGATACTGCACCTAATCGCAGATTTAATTATCGTTGTATTTGGAAAAAATAAAGAATGAATATGAAATATTATTGGCTTATATATTTATTGATTGTAGGGAATATAACGGCTTTTGCTCAGTTGATAAAAGTTAATAGTGATACATGGTCAGCAACAGATGCGTTAGGACGTAAGGTGTGCGAATATCAAGATGTTGGGGAAAAAAAGAAAGATAAGTATGTAGCTATGTTTTACTGGACTTGGCACCAAGGAGTGGATGATACAACCTACACTGTTAAAAACATATCGGAAATTGTACGTAAATATCCAGAGGCTATGGCTTCATATGATCATCCAGCTTGGGGTAATAAAAAACCTGGTTTTTTCTATTGGGAAGAACCTTTATTTGGGTATTATCGTACGACCGATACCTGGGTGTTACGAAAACATGCTGAGATGTTGGCTGATGCAGGGATTGATGTTGTCTTTTTTGATTGTACAAATGGAAGTTTAACTTGGCAAGATTCTTATGAGGCTTTGATGAAAACTTGGAGTCAAGCGAGTAAAGATGGGGTTAAGGTCCCAAAGATTGGATTTATGTTGCCTTTTGGTCCACTGCCGCATTCGTTAGTTTCGTTACGCCAACTTTACAGGGATGTCTATAAACCTGGACGTTATCAGGATTTGTGGTTTGTTTGGAAAGGAAAACCGTGTATTATGGCCTATCCTGATAATCTGACAAATGATCCGGTGGATCGTGAAATTGCACAATTCTTTACATTCCGTCCAGGTCAACCTGACTATGTTGATGGTCCTAAGCGTAACGATCAATGGGGGTGGTTAGAGATGTATCCACAACATGGTTATGTCCCTTTAGCTAATGGAGGATATGAACAGGTAACGGTAGGTGTTGCTCAAAATGCTAATCCTGTGAGTAAGGGACACTGTAGTGCATTCAATTTACCCAATGCGTATGGGCGTAACTTTACAGTTCAAAAAGGTTTTGATCCACGAGTGGAAGGCTATCTGTACGGATGGAATTTTCAAGAGCAATGGGATCGTGCTATAGGTATGGATCCTGAATTGATATTCGTGACTGGATGGAATGAATATATTGCTGGTATGTGGTTACCTAAAGATAATTGGACTGGTGATCCTTTCTCTTTTGTTGACCAATACAATTGGAACTGCAGCCGAGATATTGAGCCCAATAAAGGATGGGGCGACAAGGGTGACGTTTATTATTTGCAATTAGTGGATAATGTTCGTAGATTTAAGGGGATGGATAAGCCAGAAATAGCCTCAGAGCCTAAAACAATCCACTTGGGAAGGCTGGGTAGTTGGGATGATGTGAAGCCTTATTATACTTCTTATCGGGGTAATACACTATCTCGTAATTGTGCAGGTCGATACAATACTTATTATACAAATAACAGTGGGCGTAACGATATAGTAGGAGCTAAGGTTACACATGATGATGAGAAAATCTATTTTTATGTAGAGACCGCGTCCGACTTAACTTCACCACAGAACCCTAATTGGATGGTTCTGTTGATTGATACCGATCGTGATAAATCCACAGGCTGGAATGGTTATGACTTTATTATCAATCATACATCTCCAAAAGGGAAGCAGGTTGTGGTAGAGAAAAGCGAGCAAGGGAAATGGAAATGGAAACAGGTTGGAAAAGGACAATTTATTGTTAATGGGAATGTGCTTGAAATGGCTATTCCTAAATCCGTACTTGGGCTTTCTTCGTCAGTTAATTTGGAATTTAAGTGGAGTGACAATATGCAAGATGAAGGTAATATTATGGATTTCTATGTAAATGGCGATGTGGCTCCAGGTGGGCGTTTTAATTTTGTGTATTGTTCTGTAGGAGATTGAGTGCATCCTGTAAAATCTCTATGAGTGATCATTCGTAAGCATTCGGTAAACTACGTTGCAAATTTGGGGAATTAGTAGTATCTATATTCGGAGCGAGTTTAATTGGGCCTGTCAGAAATCCAATTGGTATCCAATACCGGGTGTGTACTGATATGAATGTGTTCGTTTGACCGGAATTTTTGCGGAGTTGCGAGATAATATTGTTCAGGCTTTCTTCACTCGAATCGTTTCCCCATATTTCTTCGAGCAGTTGTTTGCGTGTGTCTACCTGATAAGTGCCGATTTTCCATATCGCAGGCAGCTGTTTTTCGGACTGTTGCAATAGGTTTTGAATCTGAAATACCAATTCCGTAACGTCATACGGCTTTTTAATGTAATGGTTGGCTCCGGCGTCATAACTGCGGATGATCTTGGCTCCGTTCGTATGTGAGGAAGCTATGATGATCGGTAGTTGCGGATATTGTGAGCGGATAGCGGGAAGAATGTCGAGGCAACTTTGATTGTTTACCTCAATATCCAATATCAGTAAATCCGGCAGCATGGAAGCCAAACTCTCTTGAAGCCCGTTTAATGTTGTCCTGAAATCGATTTCAAATCCATAGTCGACCAAGGCTTGTGTAATCAAATTCCCTAAGATCTGATCGTCTTCGATGTATATGAGTTTGCTGTTCGTCATTTTCCTTTTTTTGTTTCAGAGAGCAAGA
>NZ_MNQY01000014.1:0-3180 GCF_001915675.1 Parabacteroides sp. merdae-related_45_40
GTCACCTTATCGCCATTACCGAGCACTTCCAAAGATTGGGAATGCAAGAAAACTTCCACATTCGGCAAGCTCTTTGCTTTTTCCTGCAACACTTGGTCGGCTTTCAGTTCGTCCATAAATTCCAGAACCGTCACTTTCGAACAAATGCCTGCCAAATCTATAGCCGCTTCGATACCCGAATTTCCACCGCCGACAACCGCTACGTGCTTACCTTTATAGAACGGACCGTCGCAGTGAGGGCAAAAAGCGACACCTTTTCCGATATAGTCCGCTTCGCCCGGAACATTCAACTTGCGCCAGCTTGCACCTGTCGCCACGATAAGGGCAGGAGCGGAAAAACGTTCACCGGTAGAAGTGGTCAGAAGTTTTGTCGATCCATCCAGTTCGACTTTATCCACACAGCGATGCTCCAGTATATCGACCGGATAGTCGTTGATATGTGTCAGAAGGTCGTTCGCCAACTGCTGTCCGGTAGTCTGAGGAACGGAAATCAGGTTCTCGATACCGACCGTTTCTTTGACCTGTCCTCCGATACGTTCGGCTATCACTGCGACATTCAAGCCTTTACGTGCCGAGTAGATGGCAGAAGCTGCACCGGCAGGTCCACCCCCCACTATTAACACATCATAGTTCTTAACAGGTTTTTCAACAGAGTTATCAACACCCCCTTCATTAATTCCGTATTGGGCTTCGAGTTTGGAAAGCAATTCTCCCAAATCACTACGCCCCACATTGATCAGTTTGCCATCGGCAAAAACAGAAGGGACCCCCTGTACTTTCATTGCCTCAACTTCTTTTTGGTTGATAGCGCCATCCACCGTTTCGTGGGTGATCCGGCTATTGAGAGTAGCCATGACATTGAGTGCTTGCACTACATCCGGACAATTGGTGCAAGTAAGAGAAACATAAGTCGTCAGCTTGATCGGACCATTCAAGGCTCTGACACGAGCACAGATACTTTCGTCCGGTATATTTTTACCTTTTCCATCACTATTCAGGACAGCTAACAACAAGGATGTAAACTCATGTCCGTTAGGTACTGCACGAAACCGGATACCGGTAGGCATACCGTCTTTTACAATTGTAAATTGAAGTCCTTCGCCATCCGCAACGCTGCATGACAAATGATCCGAGCATGATGCCACATCACCAAGCAGGTCTATTAGCTCCTGACGGCTTTCGTGATCGGGAGCGACTTGTATATCAAATACATATTGGGATACCAGTCCGGAGAAAATACCCGAAAGCTGGTCTTTCATTGCTGAGTCTAACATAAAAATAATATGTCAATTTATTAACGTGCCAATTAAAGAATGTACCAATCGACTAAAGCGATGTATTGCCTCATAAATAATTGGCACATTAATCAATTGGCACATCATTCTTTTTAGATCTTACCAACCAAGTCGATGCTCGGCTTCAAGGTTGCTTCGCCTTTTTTCCACTTTGCAGGACAAACTTCGTTCGGGTGAGAAGCAACGAACTGGGCAGCTTCAACTTTACGAAGCAATTCGTCTGCATTACGGCCGATACCGTTATCGTGGATTTCGGCAATCTTGATCTTTCCCTCGGGATTTACCAGGAACGTACCGCGATAAGCCATACCCTCTTCTTCAATCATCACACCGAACGCACGGCTTAAAGCCCCTGTCGGGTCTGCCAGCATCGGATATTTGATCTTACGGATCGTTTCGGAAGCATCATGCCATGCTTTGTGTACAAAGTGCGAGTCTGTACTTACGGAATATACTTCGACACCCATTTCCTGAAATTTGCCGTACTTGTCAGCCATATCGACCAATTCGGTCGGACATACGAACGTAAAGTCGGCAGGATAGAAGAAAAAGATGGCCCATTTGCCCTTGATATCTTCGCTACTTACTGTCTTGAAACTACCATTCTGAAAAGCCTGTACTTTGAATTCGGGTACTTGTGAATTGATAATTGGTTCCATGATTTTTACTATTTAATTTGTTACTACTATTTTTTGTTTACCCTACAAAGGTAAATCGTAAGATACTGATTGAAAGAATTTTTCAAATTGATAATTTTTATCTGCCGATAGACGGACTTCTATCTGCAAGCATACTTATCTACTATGACAATAGGAAGCAAAGTAATGTTTTCCGAAACAATAAAAATATACCTAATTGTAGGTAAAATACCTTTCGGTCATACCATGTGATTCTTTAATTGTTACCTTTGGATGTTAACTTAAAAATATTCGAAGATGAGAAGAGCTAGTTTGTATAATACATTTTCAGCAAGTCTATTGCTCGTTTGCAGCGCATGGCTTTCTTCATGTGTCTCACAAATACCCCTTACAAAGGAAAAACCGGTAAACAATTCCACTTATCAAGTCGAATATCTGTTCGAACACGAAGGGTGTAAGGTCTATCGTTTCATGGATATGGGACATTACATCTATTTCACCAACTGCGAGGGAGATGTTACCAGTATTGAAAGCGACAGCGTCCGCACAGTCAACCGGATCAGCCGTAAACCGATCATCATCAAAGAGCAGACACTCGATTAGGCTTATACGGTTATCCCGTGTTTCATAAAGATCGCTTTCGCATTGGCCAGACGCTCTGCTGAAAGCGGTTCCACACCTTTCAGCTTATAGTCCAGGCCTTGTGCCTCATATTTGTAAGCTCCCATTGTATGATAAGGCAGAAGTTCGGCTTTCTGGACCACGTTATATGAACTGATATATTCGGCCAGCTTGCTCAAGGCTTCATCATCGTCCGTCAGGCCGGGCACGATCACGTGGCGAATCCATACAGGGATGCCGCGTTTCTCCAGTTCATCAAGAAAGCGTAAAGTATTATCGAGTTTTACGGCCGTCAAACGGGGATGAAGACCGGCGTCGATCGTCTTGATATCTAACAGAACCAGATCGACCTGTTCGAGCACCTCCAATGCTTTACCGGAACAGATATAGCCGGAAGTGTCCAACGCCGTATGAATACCGTTCTCACGGCAAAGGCGGAAAAACTCTTTAAGGAATTCAGGTTGTAACAAAGGCTCGCCACCGGTCACGGTAACACCACCTTTAGCGATAAAATTCTTATAGCGCAGCACTTCGGCAAGCAACGCTTCAGGTTCCAGCAGATAAGGCGTTTCACGCTTTACCTCCCAGGTATCCGGATTGTGGCAATACAGACAACGAAGCGGACA
>NZ_MNQY01000015.1:0-3089 GCF_001915675.1 Parabacteroides sp. merdae-related_45_40
TTATGCCTTACCGACAATAAAGAAAATCAACGTCCGTTCGAAAAACCTGAAAACTATGATCCGGCCAAATATGAACTATTGGCACGTGCTATCCGTAAAATGGATTTACACATAGATAATTATCTCTTATTTAACTGGGGTATGATGCCAGATAATAAGTATGACGTGAATAATCGCGGACCACTATCAACCGATATGATCGGTATGAATTACGAATATCCGGATGGCAACTATGCAACCCGCGAACGGATCTGGCAAGAACATGTAGACTATACAAAAGGACTGCTCTATTTCCTCACACACGATGAAAGAGTCCCTTCCAAACTTCGCGACCAGGTTTCCAGATTTGGATGGGCGAAAGATGAATTTGTTGACAATGATAACTTTCCGACCCAACTATATGTGCGCGAAGCCCGACGTCTAAACGGGGAATATATCATGACACAAAAAAATTGCCAAGGGGAAGAAACAGTGGGAGATGCAATCGGAATGGCCGCCTACGGAATGGACTCTCATAATTGCCAACGTATCGTTACAAACGGTATGGTAAAAAATGAAGGGGATGTCCAATATCATGGCTTCCCACCCTATCCGATCTCGTACAAGAGCATTACGCCTAAACGCGAAGAATGTACTAATCTACTGGTCCCCGTATGTATTTCTTCCACCCATATCGCTTTCGGATCAATCCGGATGGAACCGGTCTTTATGGTATTGGGGCAATCGGCAGCCGTAGCATCGGCATTAGCGATCAACGATAATACTGACGTCCAGACAATAGATGTAACCAAGCTAAGGAAAATATTGAAAGACAATCCTTATTTGGACGGTTCTACTCCCGAAATATTAGTCGATGACAGCGATATCGACAAAATAGAAAGATCCGGACATTGGCAAAAAAGCTTTGGAGCGCATTATAAAAACAGCTATTTAAAGTCGGCGAACCAAAAGAACAATTGCTCTTTTACCTTTATGCCTGTTATCAAAAAGGCGGATACATACGAAGTTTTCTTTTACTGCACAGCTCTTCCCGACCAGGAGATGCCCGAAGTTATGGCTTTTGACATTACGGGTAAAGAGGGGACCAAGCAAGTAGAAATATCTCCCAGATCTCACAAAGGTTCATGGGTAAGTTTAGGCACATACGCGTTTGAGAAAGGCAACTGGACATCTTCTATCAAGATTGACGGCTGCCGTTCGAAGGGTGCCTTATTTGCCGATGCTATTATATTAGTTCCTAAAAAATAAAATTCTTATCTTTATAGTTCCCATAAAAACCAAATATAAAAAGAGAATACCATGATTACACGACGTGATTTTTTAAAAGTAACGGCAGCCGGAGGCGCATTAGCCTCTTTAGGTAGCGTGACAGAAGCAAAGTCAACCATACAATCAGCTGTCCCAAATGAAAAATTCTGCCATGAAGGGGCACGTAAGATTCCGGTGATTGCAGAAGTAGATCTTGTGGTCGCGGGTGGAAGTTCACGTGCTATTGCCGCTGCTGTTGCCGCAGCGAAAACAGGCAGTCGAGTTTACCTGGTTGGCTATATGCCCTATCTGGGTGAAGACATATGCGGCTCACATCTCTACGAGCGAGAAGCAGGGGAAAAACTGCAGACAGCACTTGCACGCAAGCTCTTTCCGGGAAAAAATTTCCCTACTCCGCTTCATATAAAGAAAACGCTGGAAGACGAATTGATCGACAACAACATTCAGTTCCTTTACAGCAGTTATGTAACGAACGTGCTGACGGACCCATCCGGTAAACCTGCGGGAGTCGTGATTGCAAACCGTTCGGGCAGACAAGCTATCCGTTGCAAAGCGATTATCGATGCGACGCACAATGCATCCGTTGCCGGACTATTAGGAGCAGAACGTAAACCTTTTATCGCAGGTTCGCAAGAATTCTGCTATACCGTAGTAGGAAATACCCCGAAAGAAGCACCGGAAATTATCCAGGCCGAAGAATTATCCCAGCCCATCAAGGTTGGTGAAAAAAGCTATCCGGTCACCCACTATACATTCCGTTTACCACTCAAAGACGACTCGTATGCATCACTGGCCGAGGTCGAACAGATCATCCGTAACCGGACATGGGATATAGAACAGGTCGACAGCTCGGATCTGCTCTGGTATATTCCGAAACAAACGATTAACAGCGAGAAAGCATATAACGGGAATCCGGTGTCCTGGCGCAAGTTACCGATGCAAGCATTCAAATCTAAGAATATTGCAAACCTATGGGTACTCGGTCCCTGTGCTGAGATACCAAGAGAGTTGGCAGCCAAAGTGATGCGCCCCGTTCCGGCCCTGTTCATAGGAGAAATGATGGGCGAAACAGTAGCCAGACAGATAAAGGATATACCCGTACCGGCTCAGGCCACTGTCCGCCAGCTTAAAGTAAACGCTTCAAACTACGGACAAACAGGCGAACTGCTCTCCCCGCTCCGTCCGTCCCTGCAAAAGGGGTTCGTCGCCTCTCCAGCAGGTGCGCTTCCGGTTTTAGGCAGCTACGATGTAGTTGTGATGGGAGGCGGCACAGCAGGTGCGTCCGCCGGAATATCTGCAGCCAAACAGGGAGCCAATACATTGGTATTGGAATACCTGCACGGGCTTGGAGGATTGAGTACACTAGGAATGATCGGTGTCTATTGGGATGGGTTCCGAGGCGGATATACCGCTCATATAGACAAGAGTGTCCTGGCAATGGCACCTAAAGACCATCCAAGACAACCCAAAGGAGAAGGACGTTTCCCTGCCGACTGGAAAATGGAATGGCATCGTAAAGAGCTGTTACAGGCAGGAGGCAAACTCTGGTTCGGCGTGATGGGATGCGGTGCTTTGATAGAAGGAAGCCAAGTAAAGGGAGTCGTAGTCGCCACTCCCTTCGGACGAGGCGTCATACTATCCAAAATATTGATAGACAGCACTGGAAGCGCAGATATAGCCATTGCTGCCGGAGCGGCATTCGATTATACAGGTAAAAAAACAATCGCCGTACAAGGTGCGGGAACTGGAAAATGGGCGCCGGGCGACTATTACAACAACAACGACTGGCTGTTCGTAGACGACACGGATATTCTGGATGT
>NZ_MNQY01000016.1:0-3939 GCF_001915675.1 Parabacteroides sp. merdae-related_45_40
CGATGAGGTGTTAAGCAAGGAGTTCCTTAGCCAGTTCAAGACAGAAGCGGATGTGAGCAAGTTTCTGAAACAGTTGCATGCCCAGGTGCTGGAGAAGATGCTTGAAGGCGAAATGGATGCCCATTTGGGCTATGAAAAGAATTCTGTGACAGGGAACAATACCGGCAACTCCCGGAATGGCAGTTATCCGAAGAAAATCCAGACCGAACATGGAGAGTCTGTCATTTCTATTCCACGTGACCGTAACGGCCAGTTTGAGCCGATAGCAGTGCCCAAACATGAAAGTCGTGGACTTTCTATAGAAAAGCTCGTTATCTCCCTATACGCCAAAGGAATGAGCGTTTCTGACATAGAGGAAGAGATGCGTGAGATTTATGAAATAGAGCTCTCTACATCGGCCATTTCCATCATTACCAACAAAGTCAATCAGGCTGCCCAGGAGTGGCAGAACCGTCCCCTTGATCCTGTTTGCCTGATAGTCTGGATGGACGGTATTGTCTTCAAGGTACGGGATAACGGCAAGATCATAAACAAGACCGTTTACCTTTGCGTCGGACTGAAACAGAACGGCCTGAAGGAAGTTCTTGGCATGTGGGTTGGCAAATCGGAAAGCTCTTCTTTCTGGATGGGTGTCCTGACCGACTTAAAAGCCCGTGGAGTGCAGGATATACTGATTACCTGTACCGACAATCTGAATGGATTTACGGATACTATCCGCAGTGTATTCCCTCAGTCATCCACTCAAGTCTGTGTGGTACATCAGATCAGAAATTCCTGTAAATATGTCGTTTATAAGGATAAGAAAGAGTTTACAGCGGATATGAAGAATATCTATAATGCACCCAACAAAGAGGTTGCAGCCACAGAACTTGACAATCTGGAAAAGAAATGGGGAGGAAAGTATCCTTATGCTATAGGAGAAACAACTGGGATGATTTGACTGTTTTCTTCCAATTCCCGCTGGAAATCAGAAAAATAATCTACACAACCAATCTCATTGAGAACCTGAATGGAAAAATCAGAAAGTACACGAAATCAAAACTTTCATTTCCTTCGGACGATGCTGTAAAAAAGACCGTATATCTTTCGCTTATGGAGATTGAAAAGAAATGGACAATGCCTATTTCAAACTGGGGCTTGATTATGAATCAATTTATGCTTATGTTTGAAAACAGAATCCAGATATAAGAACAAACTTACAACTGAATCCTGTTTTCATTTACACAAAATTCTGGACAGTGTCTTTTATTCTTTAACATAAATATTTAAACTCCAATTGGATTCGTGTTGGATTTCTCTAACTTCCAAACATCCGGAAGAAGTTCACGAACATTTTTCCCGGAGTCTCTTTCCAGATAGTATGGAAGTTTGGCTATGACATCATTCAGCCATTCCCTTGGGTTAATTTCCTGTGCTTTACAGGTAGCTAATAGTGAGCATATGATTGCTGTATTTTCAGCTGCCTCGTGGTTACCACAAAAGAGGAAGTTCTTTCTGGACAAAGTAAGTGGTCTAATCGCATTTTCCGCCAGATTATTATCGATTTTCAGATTTCCATCTTTCAGGTAATTCTTCATTCTTGGCCAAAGAGGATAAGTATAGGTAATAGCTTGTCCCATGCGACTTCTTGGTGGTACTTTGCCATAAGTCTGTTCCATCCATTTTTCAAAGGAGTCAAGTATGGGAGTTGCCAAACGCTGGCGGAGTGCACATCGTCCCTGCGCATCGAGTTTCCGGGCATCTGCTATCTGCTCAATATGATATAGTTCCTGTATTTGTTTAAGAGCATATTCAGCAAGTGATCTATTTTCATCCAGTGCCAGCTCCATATGTCTTCTGATATGGGCCAGACAGGCAATAAGGCACACGTCCTTAGTGCCATCAAACGCATTGTAGGCACTGTATCCGTCACTTTGAAGATATCCTTTGAAGTCCTTTAATAAATTTCTGATTGTCTGTCCGGATCGGGAACCGTCATCATAATGGAAGATGACCAGTTTTTCCATAGCTGCCCTGACCATCCATAAATACTCCTTATCGGTTTTTCCCTTTCCTTTGTTGATGACCCGTACTGTGGTTTCGTCGACCTGAACATATCCGCTGCCCGTTACGAGCTTTACTAATTCCGAATAAAGAGGACTTAATAACTCACATACTGGCTTAAACCACCCGCTTAAAGTACTTTCCGGCAGTCGTACACCCAAATGTCTGTATTCCTTTACCTGACGGTAAAAGGGAACATGATATTCATATTTCTGCAGAAGTATTTCGGCTAGCAAGGAAGGTCCTGCCAGACATTTGTATATAGGGGAAGGTGGAAGCGGTGCTATTATGACACCGCTTTCACCCTCTTTGGGAAGACTTAAATTATTTTTGAGTCCGTATTTGGGACGTACTGTCTCTTTGACATATAGCTTTCCCGGTTCAAATTCAAGCGTACGTGTGCGCTCTTCACCTATACGACGATATCGATTCAGATCCACATTATCAGGTTCGACAATGACTTCCACAACGGGCAGCCCCTCTAACAGTTCCCGATTACGGCGGGATTCTTTTTTCTTTCCGTCCGGTTTACATGTCCTAGTGCCTACGCCAGTCTCCACAAGATCCGTTTCCTCTTGCCTGGGATTAGCCAAGGTATCAAACAAGGCAAGCTGGTTGGGATCCAAGGATGCCAGCTTTTCACTCTTTCTGCCGAAAAGCTGTCTGTTTAACCAGGCTACTTGCGACAGGAGTTCCTGTACTTTTTGCTGCAGTTCTCCCGTCTGTTCCATAAGTTTCTGATTTGATTCTACAAGGGTACGATTTGTCTCCGGAAGCCCTTTTATTTGCTCCTGTTGATTCTTGATTATTAGTTCCATCGTATCTGTATGAATCATTCTTTTTAGTATCTTATTATAATGTAAAGATACTGAAAATCGTACAGCTATACAAGTTTAGGAAGCTCTTTTTAATCAATAAAATCCTTCTTTTCGACCGGCTTTAAGACGTTTGAGTCTATCACTCGGATTATCGGTTATGCCTTCCACCATCAGTACTAAATCACGCCATTCCATGGGATAGGAACGGCTTTCACTATCATAGGAAGGAAGTCTAAAGGTACCTTCCTCAAGGCGTTTTATGTATAAAACCATACCTCCGTCTTCGGTATGCAGAAGTTTCATGGTTGTTCTGCTTCGGTTGACAAAGATAAACACATCGCCAAGTCGAACGTCATATCCCATTTTATCATGAACAAGCCCACAAAGGGAATTTATTCCTTTGCGCATATCTGTCTTCCCGGGACACAGGAAGTAGCGCATCGTATCATTCAGGCAGAACATGGCTACATAATTTACTGATCAGGCCATAAATAATCTCCGGATTACTTAGGATGTTGAGGTGGATCTTTATGCCGGATGGAAGTTCTATGGTTACATGCCTGTCACCACATGATGAAGTGGGAATGGCAGGAGTATGATTAATATTAAGAGGGATAAACGAATCACCTGTAGGTTCGGTGTGTTTGGTATATGGGTGACTCAATCCATATTTCTTCTTCCAATAATGAAAACAGGAAGCAGGATACGATTCATTATCACAGAAATCCTTTATGGTTAGTCCGCTGGACTGTTGGCGCTGATATAGCGCTAAAAACTCTTCTTTACTCATTGATCGTTTCATAACTACGTTTTTGAACGCAAAGTAATAGAAGAGTTTTTAGGTCTACAATGTGTACTTTATCGGATGCTTACGACCTTTGTGTGATAGGTAGTGTAAATTGTATAGAATCTTTTCGATACAACAGAATTTATAATCGAGTAGTCCGCCATAAATGAAGACTGTTTATGGCGAGCTACTTTTTAGATAAAGAAACGGTAATCGTATGTTACACCATTATATTGTCTTAACAAGTTTCCCACCTGCGCCAATGTATTAGAAGTGTCAATTGTAGCAGGT